>NZ_DAMAUC010000012.1:107849-132825 GCF_032079385.1 Anaerocolumna sp. | reverse complement strand
TCTGTGCAGCATTTGTCTGGATTTACGGTCCGCTATATTGGTAACAGTACAAGTATTAACCACATAAACATCTGCTTTTGAATCAAAATCAACAATTTGGTATTCTGCATCTTCAAATAACTTCTGCATAGCTTCTGTTTCATAAGAATTCACCTTGCATCCCAAAGTTAAAAAGGCCACCGTTTTTTCATTCTTATCAAATTGATTATTATTCATAGGAATCCTTTCTAAATATAAACAACCGCATATTCGGTTCCAACCCGCTTACTATTGATATACAATATTTTACTGTATTATATTGGTAATTACTATATTTTGATATATTATGATATGGATTTTTTATCTACTTTGTATATTGACTTTTTATAGTCTAATATGTAGTATATATCTTATAAAGACTACACAATTAATCCTAAAAACTAACTAAAGGAGGAGTATTATGAAGACCGTAAAAATTTCGCTAAATTCAATTGATAAAGTAAAATCCTTTGTAAACGAAGTTACAAAATTTGATTCAGATTTTGATTTAGTATCCGGTAGATATGTAATTGATGCAAAATCTATAATGGGTATCTTCAGTTTGGATTTATCAAGACCAATTGATTTAAATATTCACAACGAAGAAAGCGTTAACGAAATCTTAGAAAGATTAAGTCCGTATATCGTTGAATAATGTTTATTTAGTTACTTATGGAGGATACTAACGTATCCTCTTTTTTCGTGGTTAAAACTTCTTTCCAATCCCAATTCAGCAAGTATACGAATTGGGATAGTATATACAAAACATAAGGCATATACTATCCCAGTTTCACTATTAACAAAGTAATTTTCCAGTCAAAATCTAATCTACCAGAACTATCTCTCTTGAATCTAATGCAATTTTAACCATTCCATCTATCTTTTCTTCTAATGCTTTTTCGGAATGACGAATTACCTTTAAGCTTGGCTTTGTTACTGGATGTTTTGCAACAAATATAGTGCAGCAATCTTCAAACGGAAGTATAGAAGTTTCATAGGTATTAATTTTCTCAGCAATATCTACAATATCCTGTTTGTCAAATGCAATCAGAGGGCGATAAACCGGTAAATTACATACTTCATTTGTTGCAGCTAAACTATGAAGCGTCTGACTTGCAACCTGACCAATACTTTCACCTGTAATTAATCCAAGGCAGCCTGATTCTTCAGCAATCTGCTCTGCTATTTTCATCATGTATCTTCTCATAATAATGGTTAACTCTTCATGAGGGCATTTTTCATAAATATCCAGCTGAATATCTGTAAAGTTGATAATATGAAGTTTTATGGGACCAGTATATTTAGAAATTAATCTTGCCAAGTCCACTACCTTTTGTTTTGCTCTTTCACTGGTATATGGAGGTGCATGAAAATAAACGGCATCTATAGTAACACCTCTTTTAGAAATCATATAACCTGCAACGGGACTATCAATGCCACCAGATAATAGAAGCATGGCTTTTCCGTTGGTTCCAACAGGCATACCACCTGGACCCGGTATTACTTCCGAATATACATAAGATTTATTTCTAACCTCCACCATAATACGAACAGAAGGATTATGAACATCTACTTTCATTTCCGGAAAACGTTTTAATAAATAAGCTCCCATTTCGATACATATTTCAGGAGATGTCATGGGATAATTTTTATCCCCCCGTTTTGCATCCATCTTAAAGGTAAAGTTTCTATCTTCATATCTTTTCTCTACATAATCCCCTACTGCCTTAGTTAATGGTTCCCATTCTATGGTATCTATAATCGTCACCGGACAGATTTGCGCAATACCAAATACTCGCTGTAAGGCTTCTACCGTTTCTTCATAATCATATTCTTCCGGACATTCAATGTAAATTCTGCCTTGTTCTTTTGTTACAGTATAATCCCCAAGATTTTTTAAAGAATTCTTAATCTGGTCTCTTAAGGCATTCTCAAACAAATATCTATTCTTACCTTTTATACCTATTTCCGCATATTTTATTAAAAATGCTTTGTACATACTTTCCTCTTTTCCTATAATATAAAATAATTTCTAGCTCCCATCGCATGCTACGTCTGCTTGCAGATGTAGTACTGCCACAAATCAGGGTGTGAATTATGCAATTCAAGAATTCACACTAGCTCCCATTGCATACTGCATCTGCTTGCAGATGTAGTACTGCCGCAAATCAGGGTGTGAATTATGCAATTCAAGAATTCACACTAGCTCCCATTGCATACTGCATCTGCTTGCAGATGTAGTACTGCCGCAAATCAGGGTGTGAATTATGCATTTCAAGAATTCACACTGGCTCCCATTGCATGCTGCGTCTTTATATAATGCTAATTAATGTCTTCTAAATCTTCTTAAAGCAGGTAACAATTCTTTTAGCATATCCACCGTATACCGGATTACTTCCATGTTAGTATTGACAGAAAAGCTAAACCTTATTGTGGCATCCAACAAGTCTTCTCTTACTCCAATTGCCTTTAATGTGCCGCTAAGAGCCGGGTGATTGGAAGAACATGCAGACCCGGAAGATACATAGATTCCTTTTTCTTCTAACGCGTGTAATAATACTTCACTTCTTATTCCGTCAAAACTAACACTTACAATATGAGGCGCAGAATCTTCTAATCTGTCTCCCACTCCATTTATAGTTATATCTTCTATTTGACTGATTTCTTCTATAAAAGATTTCTTTACATGATATAAATTTTTGATTTTTTCATCATGGTTCTCATAGATTTCTTTCACTGCCTGTCCAAGTCCTGCTATAGCAGGAACATTCTCTGTACCGGAACGCATGCCTTTTTGCTGACCACCGCCAAATAAGATTGGCTTAATCTTTATTTTGTCTTTTATATATAAGAATCCGATACCTTTGGGCCCATGTATCTTATGCCCGCTGACAGACAACAAATCAATTCCTTCTCTTTTGGGATATATATTATATTTACCAAATGCCTGGATGGCATCCACATGAAAAATAATATTTGGATTTTTGGATTTTAATGCTTTCGATATTTCACTGATACTTTGTACAGAACCAATTTCATTATTCACGTACATAATAGATACCAGTATAGTATCTTCCCTGACTGCATTTAATAATTCCTCCATTATAACCTTTCCATAGGTGTCTACCGGTACATAGGTTACCTGAAAACCATTCTCTTCAAGGAATATAAGTGGGTTGTGCACGGAAGGATGCTCAATTCTTGTTGAAATAATATGGTTACCCCTTCTTTTATTGGCCAAAGCGGTACCAATTAAAGCTAGATTGTTAGATTCTGTACCTCCGGAGGTAAATAAAATTTCCTTAGGTTCCACTTTCAATCTCTTTGAAATAATATCTTTCGCATCCCTTATATATCGTTCTGCTTCTATACCCGTTAAGTGTTTGGAGGAAGGATTACCATAATCCACACTTAAAGTTTCTACCATTATATCTCTTACTGAATCAAATACCCTTGTAGTTGCGGCATTGTCCAAATATGCTTCCATACTTTCCTCTTCTCTAATACTAATCATAATTTATATGTCATTGCTTATATAACAGCATTATATTTTAAAATACATTTCTCAATATAATGAATACACCCTATCAGCCCTGCTCCATCTGTAACATTATCATGGATAAGATCGCAAGCCCCGCAGTCTCGGTGCGTAATATTCTTCTTCCTAAAGTTATGGGTAAAACACCTGCTTCCAAAGCTTGTCCAATCTCTTTTTCTTCAAAACCGCCTTCTGGTCCGATAAAGATTCCCACCGACTGACCGCCTTTTATACTTTGGATGATTTCCTTGGTTTTATTTATATCATCTGCATTTTCATATGGAATTAGTTTAACGTCCATGTCTTTCGCATAATTGAGCGCGTCTTTAAAGCTCATAGTTCCTGATACCGTAGGTATGATTCCCCGATTGGATTGTTTAGCTGCACTTGTTGCAATTGATTGCCAGCGTTCTACTTTCTTGTCTTCCTTCTTTTTATCTTCTAGTCTTACAACAGTTCTTTGGGTCATAACCGGAATGATTTTAAAAACCCCAAGTTCTACTGCCTTTTGAATGATTAGCTCCATTTTATCTTTTTTAGGAAGTCCTTGAAATAGATATACTTTCCCATCTAATTCCGTATCCGTGTCATGGACTTCTTCAATAGAAACTATAATTTCGTCCTTAGATTCGCTATCTATTATACAATAAAAGTCTTTCCCTTGTCCATTACAAATTATTAGTTTCTCTCCAATTCGCATCCGTAATACGTTTTTTATATGATTTACATCTGTACCTTTAATGGTGATAAATTCTTCACTTATTTGATTTTGATCTACATAGAAACGGTACATAGCAAGCACCATGCCTTCCTTCATATTATTCGCAATTAATACTTAATACTGTAGTTTTGCAAAAGCTGAATTCTATTCCATATATAAAAGAAACTGTTAATAAACAATAAACTGCCATTCTGAGAGCGTAGTTTCAGCTGTGCCGAATTCTATGCAGGAGAAATCTCAGTTTTATAATAAGATTCTTCCCTTAAATTTGGCACAGCTGAATATATGCTCAGAATGACAGTTCTTGCAACAGTTTTGACAAACTACTTCTGTGCTACAATAGAAACCCAGTCACCCATTTCATTTATTTCTAATATACGAAAACCGTTTTTTAAAATAGCTTCCTTTACCTGTTCCTTCTTCGTATTTATAATTCCAGAACTGATAAATACACCGCCTGATTTCATATGTTTTCCAATCTCCGCAGAAAGGGGAATAATAACATCAGCCAATATGTTTGCTGCTACAACATCGTAACATTCAAACCCTACTTGTTTTTGTACACTTTTATCAGATATAATATCTCCACTAATAATCGATAAAACATCCTCAGAAATATGGTTTACTTCTGCATTTTCATAGGCAGCTTTTACTGCATTCGGATCAATATCCGTTCCCAATACAGAAATTGCCCCTAACTTTGCTCCAATAATGGATAGAATTCCACTTCCACAGCCTACATCTAACAATTTCGTTTCCGAATTTACATACTTTTTCAAACCGCCGATACATAATTTAGTAGTCTCGTGGGTACCGGTTCCAAAAGCAGTGCCAGGATCAATTTCAATAACAATGTCATTATCAGAAACATTATCAAGTGGTTCCCAAGTTGGTTTAATTATAATATTATCATCTAAACGAAATGGTTTAAAAAATTCTTTCCAGTTATTAATCCAATCAACATCTTCTGTTTCGGAAATCATAATTTTTCTGCTTCCTACATCCACGAATTCGGCTAATTCATCTAAGCCTTCCTGAATTTTAGCTATGGTTTCTTCTACATCTTCGTCTTCATTCAAATAAAAACTTATAGCGGCTGTTTTATCACCTTCATCTACTTCAGGAAGTATGTCAATGAACATAGCTTTTTTCTCTTCTTCTGTAATTGGAACATTATCTACTATTTCAATTCCTTCAAATCCCAAGTCTGTCAGCATATTGCTGATAAGATCTTCCGCTTCCGACATGGTTTTTAAAGTTAATTTTGTCCATTTCATTGTTATTTACCAAAGAATTTCTTCTTTCCTTTTTCCTTTTCTTTTTCGTGCTCCGGTTCTGCATTCTTACCGTTCATTGCATCATCAAATTTTTGCAATAACTCTTTTTGTTCGTTAGTTAATTTCAACGGCACCTGAACAACTAAAGTAACATAATGGTCACCGCGTACCTGTTTATTACGAAGTGTAGGAACCCCTTTGCTTCTTAAACGTACTCTGGTATCCGTTTGTGTACCTGGTTTTACAGTATAGATAACATCACCATCTACCGTATTAATGCGGATATCCCCACCTAATGTTGCCTGAGCAAAGGAAATAGGAACAGTAGAATAGATGTCATAATCTTGTCTTTGGAAAATTGGATGTCTGCTTACGGTAACTTCTACCAGCAAATCTCCTCTTTCGCCGCCATTAATTCCAGGTTCCCCTTTTTCACGAATTCTGATACTCTGACCGCTATCAATACCGGCTGGAATGGAAACTGCAATTTTCTTCTTCTTGTTTACATAACCGGAACCATAACAATCCGTACATTTTTCTTTCACTATTTTACCGGTACCATGGCAATCCGGACAAGCCTGAACATTTCTAACCATACCAAATAAAGACTGCTGGGTATATACAACCTGACCTTTACCACCGCATTTTGTACAAGTTTCCGGATGGGTACCCGGCTTTGCACCGGTTCCATGACAGGTAGCACATTCTTCTTTTAGATTTAAATCTAATTCTTTATCCACACCAGTTACTGCTTCTTCAAAGGTGATTCTTACCGCTGCTCTTACATTCGGCCCCTTCATTGGACCATTACTACTTCTTCTGCTTCTTCCGCCGCCAAATAAATCCCCGAAGATATCTCCAAAGATATCTCCCATATCCATATTGGTAAAATCGAAGCCGCCTGCACCAGCACCGCCTTCAAATGCAGAATGTCCAAATTGATCGTATTGTCTTCGTTTATCCGGATCACTTAAAACTGTATAAGCCTCTGAAGCTTCTTTGAATTTAGCTTCTGCCTCTTTATTACCGGGATTTGCATCCGGGTGATATTGTTTCGCTAATTTTCTATATGCTTTTTTTAGTTCATCATCTGTTGCAGACTTGGAGACCCCCAAGACTTCATAATAATCACGTTTATCTGCCATGATTTTATCTATCCTCCTTGCGAATTTTCTGAGCGAACAAAAACTGCCAAGAAAATTCCCATGTCTATTTCTTGACTTTTAGTCCAAAACTTTACTTATTACTAAACAGTCTAAACGGAGATATTTCATCCGCTTGACCGCAATTTATTCTTAATCCACAAATAGGCAGTCAAAAGACCGCCTATTTATAAATGTCAGGGAACGACCCGTAACCAATATACTATACAAAATATTTGAAAAAGTCAACTCTGGAAAATCACCATATCAGGTTATTTATGCCTGCTGATTTTATACTTCTCTGTAGTCTCCGTCTACTACATCATCAGCAGCAGCTCCGCCGTCGGTTGTAAAATCCGGTGCAGGTCCGCCTTGCGCACCTTGAGCTCCCTGTGCCTGTTCATATACTTTTGCGAAAAGGTTCTGAGCACTTTCCATTAATTTTTCTTTTGCAGCTTTTAGATCTTCTACTTCTCCATCAGACATAACTTCTGGATTTGCTTTTTCCACTAAGTCTTTTAAGTGATTCAAATCAGCTTCTACCTTAGATTTATCCTCTGCACCAAGTTTATCACCTACATCACTTAACGCTTTTTCTGTCTGGAATACCATAGAATCTGCTTCATTTCTAACTTCAACTGCTTCTTTACGTTTCTTATCCTGTGCTTCGAATTCAGCTGCTTCTTTCACTGCTTTTTCGATATCATTTTCAGACATGTTAGAACCGCCTGTAATAGTAATGTGCTGTTCTTTACCTGTTCCTAAATCTTTTGCAGATACATTTAAGATACCATTGGCATCAATATCAAAAGTAACTTCGATTTGAGGAACACCTCTTCTAGCTGGTGGAATACCATCTAGTCTGAATTGTCCAAGACTCTTGTTGTCTTTGGCAAATTGTCTTTCACCCTGTACTATGTTAATATCAACTGCTGTCTGATTATCTGCAGCTGTTGAAAAGATTTGGCTCTTCTTAGTAGGGATAGTTGTATTTCTTTCAATTAATCTTGTTGCAACACCACCCATAGTTTCGATACTTAAGGATAACGGTGTAACGTCAAGTAACAGAATGTCTCCTGCACCAGCATCTCCTGCTAATTTACCACCTTGAATGGAAGCACCAAGAGCAACACATTCATCAGGATTTAGGGATTTGGATGGTTCATGACCGGTTAATTGTTTTACTTTATCCTGTACAGCAGGAACACGGGTAGAACCACCAACAAGTAAAACTTTACTTAATTCTGAAGCAGCAATTCCGGCATCTCTTAATGCGTTTTGAACAGGAGTTGCTGTTCTTTCTACTAAATCATGAGTTAATTCGTCAAACTTAGCTCTTGTCAGGTTCATATCAAAATGTTTTGGTCCTTCTGCTGTTGCAGTAATAAAAGGTAAGTTTATATTTGTTGTAGCTGCAGAAGATAATTCTTTCTTTGCTTTTTCTGCTGCTTCTCTTAATCTTTGAAGTGCCATCTTATCTGTTGATAAGTCTACACCTTCTGTCCTCTTAAATTCATCAATCATATATCTTGTAACTTTTTCATCAAAGTCATCACCACCAAGTCTGTTATCACCGGAAGTAGCTAAAACTTCAATAACACCGTCACCGATTTCGATAATAGAAACGTCGAAAGTACCGCCGCCTAAATCGTAAACCATGATTTTTTGTTCTTTTTCATTATCAAGACCATATGCTAAAGCTGCAGCTGTCGGCTCGTTGATAATTCTCTTAACATCAAGTCCGGCAATTTTACCAGCATCTTTTGTAGCCTGTCTTTGAGCATCGTTAAAGTAAGCCGGTACGGTAATAACCGCTTCGGATACTTTTTCTCCTAAATAACTTTCTGCATCCGTTTTTAATTTTTGAAGAATCATTGCAGAAATTTCTTGTGGTGAATATTTCTTATCATCTATTTTAACTTTAAAGTCAGTTCCCATATGTCTTTTAATAGATGCAATTGTTTTATCAGCATTTGTTACAGCTTGACGTTTTGCAGGTTCACCAACTAATCTTTCACCTGTCTTTGTAAATGCAACTACGGAAGGAGTAGTTCTGGCACCTTCTGTATTGGCAATAATTACTGGTTTTCCACCTTCCATAACGGCAACACATGAGTTTGTCGTTCCTAAATCGATTCCTATGATTTTGCCCATAATTTATTCCTCCTAAATTTTTCAATTAACAATATGAATTATTACAAATTAATAATAAAATTATAAATAAATATAAATGTATTTACTAAATAAACAATTATATTGCTTTAATTAACAACTCTTACCATACTATGTCTAACCACAGTATCTTTAAATATATAACCTTTTTGGAATTCCTCTGCTACTATGTTTTCTCCCAGTTCAGGATCCTCTGAATGCATTACCGCATTATGAAGATCGGGATTAAATTCTTTTCCGGCAGCTTCTATTGGTTTTAAACCGGATTCTGTTAAGGTATCCATTAATTGTTTGTAGATTTTTTCAATGCCTTGTGCAAATCCACCGGACTTTTCTTCTTCTGTTAAAGTTCCAAGTCCTCTTTCAAAATTATCAATAACCGGAAGAACTTTTTCAACAATATCTCTTGCGCCGATTTCAAACATCTGAGATTTTTCCTTTTCCGTACGCTTACGATAATTATCAAATTCAGCAAAAGTACGCTTTAATCGGTCCTCCAGTTCTTCAATCTTTAAATCTTTTGGATCTTTCTTCTTTTCTTTCTTTTTAAAGAACTTTCCGGATTTCTTATCTCCATCATCAGTGCTTTCTTCATCTTCAAGATTCTCATCTGCATTTTCTTCATTACTTGATTCAAATTGCTCGTTTTTATCTTCATTTTCTAAGGTTTGGTTTGCACTCTCTGGATTTATGTTGTTTTTCATTTCTTCCTCTTGGTTAACTCTATCTGTCTTTAACTCTTCTACAGAATTATCCTTGCCTTCCACTTTTGTTACCGCCTTTCCTTATGTTAAGTTTTTTTCTTAAATATTTCATCCAACTGCACCATAAGTGTATGCAGCGTACTGACTACTTTTTCATAATCCATTCTCTTTGGACCAATAATGCCTATCTTGCCATAAACACCATCTTCTATTTCATAAGTGGCTGTTACAACAGAACAATCTTTCATAGCCTCTACGGGAGTTTCACTTCCAATATATACTTGGATGCCTCCCTTTTCAGAATCTTCTGCAGGGGTAGCGGCCACCAGCTCTGTCAGTTGATTCTTTTCCTCAAAAGTATTCAGTAATTCTGATACTTTATCCATATCACTAAGTTCAGGATATTTTAACATATTGGTTGCACCACTGGTGTAAATCTCTACATTCTTTTCTTCACTGATTGCCTGAGCAATTACATCAAGAATATCACTCACTACACCACTGTATGAACCTGCCTGTTCTTTCATTTTCTGGATAATAGTCAGATTAATTTCAGAAAGATCTAATCCTTGAAGGAAAGTATTAAATACAATATTTAATTTAAGAATAATCTCTTTATCTAATTTCTCTAATGTATTGATTATCTTATTCTTTACTATGTTGCCTTCCAGTAAAATCACAGCAAGGATCTGATCATCATCCACTTCTGTTAATTGTATGAACTTCACTTTTCTGCTTCGGTATTGAGGTTTTGTAACTAATGTGGCATAATTGGTATTCGCAGCTAGTAACTTAGCTATTTGTTTTAATAAGGTATCTATCTTATCTGCTTTGTCTACCAGAAGTACCTTCATATCTTCTACTTCCTGAATTTTGTCTTGCAGCATAGTATCTACATACAAACGATATCCTTTATCAGATGGAATACGACCTGCCGAAGTATGGGGTTGAACAATATATCCCTGTTCTTCCAAGTCAGCCATTTCATTGCGAATTGTTGCGGAGCTTAGATTTAAATCGGTTAATTTAGAGATTGTCCTGGAGCCGACTGGTTCGCCGGTTTCAAGATAATTTTGAATAATTGCCTGTAATATCTTTAACTTCCTATCATCCAATGCCATCTAATCACCCCCAACTTTGTTGTTAGCACTCACTATCAAGGAGTGCTAACATCTTTATACATAAAATAGCACTATCAAATTGCTTTGTCAAGAGTTATTTTACTCAATTGTTGAGAAAAATATATTTTATTTCTCTATTTCTGTCTATAAAATAAAGAAAAACTAATTTTTAATTTAATTTTTTAATACTCTCATTTTATATTTTAAAAACAAATATATATTTAATTATCCAATAAGAATCTGGACATAACCACATTGCTCAAATCTATTCCCTTTTCAGTAAGGAATATGCGGTTATTCTTCTCCATAAGTAGATTCTCATCAAAAGATTGACTTAAAACATCTCCATAGATATTTTCTATATCTTCATGAAATAAATCTTTAAATCTGCTTTTTTGAATTCCTTCCATCATTCTTAATCCTAAAAACATAAACTCTTCCATTTGCTGTTTTCTATCCAAAGATTCTATATTTTTTCTTAACCTGTTTCTATCATTGGAGTTCCTAATATAAGCATTCATATTTTCTTCATTGTGGCACCTTATATTATTTAATAAAGAAGAGGCTCCTAATCCTAACCCCAAATAATCTGTTCCGGTCCAATAAGAAGAATTGTGCTTACAGGCAAAACCTGGCTTTGCATAATTAGAAATCTCGTATCTATCATATCCGGCATTCTCAAGAACTTCTTTTGTCTTACTATAAATCCGTCTATCAAGATCTTCATCCTGATCCTCTTCACTATAACGTTCAAAAAAAGGCGTACCTTCTTCCAAAATTAAACTATATGCAGAGATATGTTCCGGTTTCAACTGGATAACCTTCTCCAAAGTACTGACCCACTGTTTAATAGTCTGTCCCGGTAAAGCCGATATTAAATCCACATTAATATTACAAAATCCCAGTTCTCTGGCCATGTAATAATTCTCCTCAAACTCCTCATAGGAATGAATTCTTCCTAACAACTTCAATTCTTTATTATCTGCTGACTGGAGTCCAAAACTAATGCGGTTGATTCCTGCCTTCTTATACTCTCTCAACTTTTCTTCATTTACAGTCCCAGGGTTTGCTTCCATAGAAATCTCTGCCTGTTCACTTACATTAAAAACTTCTTTAACCGCTTTTAAGATTTTCCCAATAAACTTTCCATCAATAGAAGAAGGAGTACCCCCGCCGATAAAAATCGTCTTAACAAGGTACTCCGCTGCCAAATCCTTATTAGAGAATATCTCCTTTATCAAAGCCTCTACATAAAGTCTTTTTGTTTCTTCACTCGCAGGTCCCGAAAGGAAATCACAATATTCACACTTTTTCACACAAAAAGGGATATGAATATATAGCCCTAAGCCTTTTTTACTATCTGTCAACTTATTTTCCATAGTGTACCTCCTTTCAAAATTCTTCTATATCCTTTTAATAATCATCTGCCACTTAATAATCTTCTTATAATATATATGTACCCATTGATTCCAGTTTTTTAACCATATTTAATAAATTAGACTTATCTTCGAGATAACTAAATTCAAATTCGATTCCAACTTCCTTCTCATTACTCCGACTTATTTTTTCCGAAATATCATCAAGCTTTAAAGCAGCATTGTAAAAATCACTAAGATAATCTTCTACTCCATACACTTCAAATTTATAATCCGAAATTATCTCCCAATGGAATAAAACTGCTTTTTCTTTCTTCATTTTGAATTCTATAAAGGTACGATTCATGTCGATTCCAATATCACAAATATTCTTTATTGTAACAACGGGAATAGGGTAATACTCTAAAAACCATTGGTTATCTTCCCTCATGGAATGATTATTATAAAATCCCCACTGGTAATCATAGTCTAATTCCTTTAATGCTTTTAATAAAGATTGTAAATATTCATAAACAGGCCTGTATATATCATTCAGTATCTGCATCCTTTGTTTCATAAGTTCCTCCAATTTATTTTCTTGTTAAAAAACGAAGTTTAAAGTATTTGAGAAAAAATGCAAGCAATAAGCTTGCATTTTCTCAATATTAGAGTCCTATAAAAACGTTGCCCTGTAATAAGACATTCCTTCCTTTAGTCTTCGTCCAATTTAAGCACACTCATGAAGGCCTTCTGAGGGATTTCTACATTACCAATTTGGCGCATACGTTTCTTACCTTCTTTTTGTTTCTCAAGCAGCTTTCTCTTACGGCTGATATCACCGCCGTAACATTTTGCAAGAACATCCTTACGCATAGCCTTTACCGTTTCTCTTGCAATAACCTTGCTGCCGATAGCCGCCTGAATAGGAATTTCAAAAAGATGCCTTGGAATCTCATCTTTTAGCTTTTCGCACATTTTTCTTCCTCGTTCATAAGCAGTTTCAGCATGAACAATAAAGGATAAGGCATCCACTTCTTCCTTGTTAATAAGAATATCCAATTTCACAAGAGTGGATTCTTTATAACCTTTTAACTCATAATCAAAGGAAGCATACCCTCTTGATCTAGATTTCAAAGCATCAAAGAAATCATAGATAATCTCATTTAGAGGAAGTTCATATTTAAGAAGTGCTCTTGTAGCCTCCATGTATTCCATGCCAAGATAAACACCCCTTCGTTCCTGGCATAATGACATAATAGAGCCGACAAATTCCGTTGTAACCATAATCTCAGCACTTACTACCGGTTCTTCCATATAATCAATTTCTGAAGGATCAGGCAGATTAGAAGGATTAGTGATTTCAAGTACCTGTCCATCTGTTTTATAAACTTTATAAATAACACTTGGCGCGGTAGTTACAATGTCCAGATTATATTCTCTCTCCAATCTTTCCTGAATGATTTCAAGATGCAGCAGACCTAAGAAACCACAACGGTAACCAAATCCTAAAGCAACGGAAGTTTCAGGTTCAAATTGCAAAGAAGCATCATTTAGCTGCAATTTCTCCAGCGCATCTCTTAAATCCGGATATTTTGCTCCATCAGCTGGGTACATACCGCAGTACACCATAGGATTCACTTTCTTATAACCGGGTAAAGCCTCTTTACAATTATTATTGGCATCTGTTACAGTATCACCAACACGGGTATCTTTTACATTCTTCAAACTTGCAGTTATATAACCTACCATTCCGGCAGACAATTCCTCACAAGGAATAAACTGTCCCGGTCCAAAAGTACCTATCTCTACTACTTCCGCAGTAGCTCCGGTAGCCATCATTTTAATTTCAGTCCCTCTGGTAACTTTACCCTCCATAATACGACAGAATATAATAACCCCCTTATAGGAATCGTATTTGGAATCAAATATCAAAGCCTTTAATGGTTCATTTATATCACCTTTAGGCGGTGCTATCTTAGTTACAATCTGTTCTAAAACTTCTTCGATATTAATACCGACTTTTGCGGAAATCAAAGGAGCGTTTTCTGCATCTAATCCTATGACATCTTCAATTTCCGCCTTTACCCTATCTGGTTCCGCACTGGGTAAATCAATTTTATTAATTACCGGTAAAATATCCAGATTATGATCAATAGCTAAATAAACATTTGCTAAAGTTTGGGCTTCAATACCTTGGGCCGCATCCACAACCAGTATTGCGCCTTCACAGGCAGCCAGACTTCTTGATACTTCATAATTAAAGTCTACATGTCCCGGAGTATCAATCAGGTTAAAAATATATTCTTCTCCGTCCTTTGCCTTATAAACGGTTCGAACGGTTTGAGCCTTAATGGTAATTCCACGTTCTCTTTCCAGTTCCATATTATCCAACACCTGAGATTGCATCTCTCTGCTTGTCAATAAGCCTGTTTTTTCTATAATACGGTCAGCTAAGGTTGATTTTCCATGATCTATATGGGCAATAATACAAAAATTTCGTATATGACTCTGATTCATTAACATTTCCTCCTGCAAAAGTGAGTTATATTCTGTTGTATTATAACATAGTCAAATCTTACTTACAAGAAAAAGCATATTCCTTCGTCTCCGTTCCTTTATCTTACTGCCTTATCTTTAAAATTCTTCCCAAAAATACAGTGCAGAATCCCTCCTAAAATGGCCGGGGAGGAGTCGACAAAATTGTGTCGTAAATGTTCATATTATAGTATTTTTTGTAACACAGGATAAAGATTCTCATATTATATAGTAGTAATCCAATTAGTAAAGACCAAAAGGAGGTAAATATATGACTAATTGTCTAAATGTCAGAGGTGCATTGAATATTGCTGAATTCACCGGTCAGGTTGTTAAAATCACTTTATGCAGCGGGCAGGAATTAAAAGGCGTTGTAGAAAAAGTATGTCCAACTGCAATCCGTTTATGGGTTAATCCCGGAGAACTTTGCTGCTCGAATAATGAAATTAGAAAAGCCTGGATTGCAATTCATGCAATCGAATCTATCGCTTTTGATTGTGAAAATGAGATACGTGGCTGTTGCCGCAACTGCACAAATCAAGGAGATCTTCAAGGTATAATAAAAGCATTAAACGCTGCCGAATTATCCAGACAAATTGTAAAAGTCGGTTTAAATTGTAATGGAAAACCTGTAAGAGTAAGAGGACAAATATTAAAAATTTCCTGTAACACACTCTGCATCAGATTAGAAGGATGTGGGGAAGTAAAAGAAGAAAAACTCGAAAACGTTGAATATGTTGAATTTTGCTAATCTTACATTAACCCTTTCGTCTCCATAGATGTAATCTCCTCCGTAAGGAATATTGGTTACAACTGACAAGGAAGCCCCGCTGCTTACTTTCGTAACCGACGGGGCTTTCTTACTTTAGTTTGAATATTATTGTTTACCGGTCAGTACCTGATCCAGTATATTTGCAAGTAAATCCATAGCGTTTTGCGCTTCTTTCAACGTGTTATTCTGAGTGCCTGTCTCTATCAACAGGGATTTAGGTCGTACGTGCATATTATAACGGTAAGCTTTCAAATAATTTTTATACATTAAACCCGGATACAACTCTCTTCCAGCTAATTGTAATTGCAAACTAAATGCCAGATTATCCTGGGTATACGGATTATCCAGATAGGATATCTTTTCACCCTTCGAATTGGTACTTAAACCATTAAAGAACATAAGTTGAGCAACTTCTTTACCGGCAATTGTGGATACCCTTTTTGCATCCCCACTTACACCATCTCTATGTAAATCGATTACCACTTCAATAGATGGATTGTATTCCAATATTTTTTCTATGCCTGGCTTTGCACAATTATAAGCCAGATTTCTATCTAGTTTACCGTCTATAATGTCATAATGAGATTTATCATGCACTACATTATATCCGTATTTTTCTGTAAGTACTTTTGTTAAGTAGCCCCCTAATCCGACTATGGTATCATCTTCCACACCCTCTCTGCTGTCAATAAAGGTTTCCCTTGAATGGGTATGATAGATTAATATTTGTGGCTTCTCCGAATTTTGTTTTATTGTCATATCTTTTCCTAATAGTTTCTTTGCATCAAATATTTTATCATCTACTTTGGTTGAACCATCGGTGATATAAAAATTATTATATAAAAATGATCGGTTTAATAAATTTTCTAATGTAAAGTACTGACCATTTATTTTCCCCAGCGTTTCCTTCGCATTTATTTTATTCGTTGTGCCTACGCTTTCATTTAATACAAGATTACCAGAATCGCCTTGCTCCAAATAAACGTCTCCGCTAATAATATCAATTGGCATTAAGCTTTGCTGGCCGGTCATTGCTGCTTCACTATCCATATCGGAATCTACATCTGTTTCATCTGAATTATCCGGTACATTCTCAAGTAACTTTTTTCTGTTTTCATTTAGGATCGCCATATAAACTTCATCACTGAATTTCAGATCAGATCCGTTTGCCAATATTCCGGAATCATGGTCTTCTTCTATGTAATGGTCATTCAAGTCTGCATTCTCCGCCACATAACGGTTAATTGGAGATATACCTGCCATGGCATTAAGAATGAAATTATTATGTTTATTTTCTTTACCGTCGTTTATCACATAATCTGCAATGGGTATATTACTCTGCATCATATAATTACATAAGGAGGAAATCAATTTATTCTCAACAGGGGCTCTTGAATCCGAATTCAGTTCTGCCCCAAATATCTGTATACATTGAATGATTAATCGAATACTTAAAAAAATTATTAACCCCCATACGGTTATATGAAACAGTCTAGCCTTTTTGTGCCTGCTACACTTTTTCATGTTTCCCTCTTTCCTGCGCATGATTTTTGCGCGTTCAACTTGATTCCGAGGATTACCCATTCCGGTTTTTCTTTACCTTACCTTCTTTTCACAGTTAATATGTAGTCTAAAACCTAGCCTGGATAATGCATCTTTAGTAAGCAATTGTCATATTCTATCATATGCAGCTTTCTAATTTATGATAACTTTTCAAGGCATTATTTTAAAAGATTTTAGACATGCTTATTATGAAAAACATTTATTAAGTGCTTCTGATATGGTGAAACTAATTCTTTTTATAGAATCGTCAATACTTTTTGGTGTGACAAACATATTGGAGATAGTCTGCTGATTGACTTCTCCAAGGAATTGATAGATTTCCTTTTCTTCCAATCCTTGCTTTCTCATGTACTGTTCCATTGTATCATTTACAATAGTTGCAGCATCTACAACAGTTGGAACTCCAATTGCAATGACTTCCACTCCAAGACTTTCTTTATTCAAAGCCTTTCGATTATTACCTACTCCGGATCCCGGGCTGATTCCTGTATTGGTGATTTGTATAGTAGTATTCAGGCGATTGATACTTCTTGCTGCAAGGGCATCTATTACAATAACTACTTGAGGCTTTGTTTCCTTAATTATTCCCCGTAAAATCTCACTGGATTCCATACCAGTTTGTCCCATTACTCCCGGTGAAATGGCACTTACATTGCCTAAATTGTTTTTTTCTTTAAATTCCTGGCCAAACTCCCGTATTAAATGTCTGGTGACAAATAAATTATCCACTACCTGGGGCCCTAAAGCATCCGGTGTTACTTCCCTATTGCCAAGACCAGCAATTAGCACTTCCATTTCCTCTAAATTAACCGCTACTTTTTTAATATACTTTACTATTTCTTCAGTAATTGGTTCATGAAAGCTTTCATCGTCTTCCTGTAATTTTGGTGCTTCAATGGTTATATAAGTTCCAATGGGCTTACCCATAGCATCTGCACCCTTTTGATCCTTTATAACAACGGTAGTCACTCTTATATCTTTTTTCTTATCATATTCTTCATCCAGAATAACTCCCTGTATTTCAACATCATCCTCTTGAAAACTTTCACGCACTTCCAAAGCAAGGTCAGTACGTGACATACCTTTTAGATTGTTTTTATTGTAAAAAGTCTTGGAATTCTCATTAACGCCATTCGCATTTTTGTCTAATTCCCCATTCCTGTTCAAGGCTGCATTTTTGTTCACACTTGCCATATGACTCTTTGTAGTATTCTTATTCACCATAACATCACTCTCCATATTTTCTATTTGTTCACAATGAACATAAGGTTACTATGTTCGTTTTTATTTTAAATATTTCTAAACATATTTAAATACTATATATCTCTTAATAGTATTTTCTTCATTTATTTAAAAAATATGTATTGACAGATGTGTTGGTTTATACTACTATATAATAGTATGTTTACATTAGAACGTCCGTGTCCGGATTTAATGAAACAAAGTTAATTCAATAATAATATTTTGGAGGTGTATGATTTGGCTAACA
This sequence comes from Anaerocolumna sp., assembly GCF_032079385.1. Lineage (NCBI taxonomy): Bacteria > Bacillati > Bacillota > Clostridia > Lachnospirales > Lachnospiraceae > Anaerocolumna > Anaerocolumna sp. The sequence goes on along the minus strand of NZ_DAMAUC010000012.1, from coordinate 114,418 downwards.
TTAAATCTGCTAAGAAAAGAATCTTAGTTAATGAAACTAAGACTTTAAGAAACAAAGCAATTAAATCTAAAGTAAAGACTGTTATAAAGAAAGTTGATGCTGCTGTGGCTGCCGGCGACAAAGAACTTGCTAAAACAGCTCTTACTACTGCAATTTCTGAAATTGATAAAGCTACTTCAAAAGGCGTTTATCATAAGAATTCTGCATCAAGAAAAGTATCTCGTTTAAGCAAAGCTGTTAATTCAATCGCTTAATTCATCATATAGCAGTTACGAAACCAACCCATTCGTAACTGTAATTATAAAAAAGACTGTTATAAAATATATAATTGCTTTTCCAATTTTATATATTTTATAACAGTCTTTTTATGTATATTATTTCCATTCTTATTTTTTATTTATACTATCTTCATTCTCCATCATGACTTTCTATACTAGCAATAAATACTATTCATCATGCTTTGGATTTTCTTTTACAATTTTAATAGCTTTTGTTATAGCTATAATAATCTCAACTTCATGTTCGTTGTTTAATTCACATAGACGGGCATACAACTCCCCTTCTTTTGTTACAACATATTTAGGTGGCAATTGATTCAGTGTGCAGGCAATAATATCCATTTTACATTTATCACATTTGCAGCAATCTAAAGTTCCCCACATTTCATCCAATATTTGAAGCACTAACGTCTCCATTACATTATGATACGTATTCATATTTTTCCCTTTCCGCTGTTCCTTAAATCTACTCATTAATCCCCCTGATACCTCTTAATTGTAGAAATATTACTCAACATAGGGAGCTCATGAATGTATCTTCTTCTGTCGCTAGGCCTGCTGGTACGTTAATTAATTAATCCTAAAGGGAGAAGTGAAATTCTAACTCCATTTATACGTACTATATCAGGTACATAAATTATAAATGAAGGTGATTATTAAGTCAATAAATTTAAAAATCTGAAAGGAAAATGCTATGTTAATATTCATAATCCTTAACTTCCATGCTGGAAATAGCAAATTACAAATCACTCATTGGGCAATTCAGACAGTACCCAAGGTAATTCAATATTAGTAATTGCAAGTATAAAATATGGTTTCTCCATTCCCGTATTTCCATAAACAGGCTCATTGGTGTCGGAACGGTAGAGGGTGATGATTGCATTTTCTTTATATAGCTCTAATTTGTCTTCCATTAAATTACCCTTAACTGAGTAATAACTCTCATATCGGCGCTTGTCCCTTGTACTATTCCAAAAACAATCTATTATCTCAAGTGGACGTTCTACCTGAATACCGAAATCTTTTAGTCTTTTTATAACTTCAGGGTAATAAGATGCAAAAGCTTTCTGATAATTACGACAGTATATACAGTCACAGGGCTGATTATATTTATCCATATAAGATGCCGTTGCCTGCGTATCAACAATATATTTCATTTTAATCTCCATAAATGTTTCTCTAATTTTATAGCATTTTTTTATGTTTATAATTTACATGTTAAAGAATATATAGTTTTTCATTTTGCTCATAATCACCATTACTTTGGCACGCCATTTAGAACAAAATAAATTATCATCGAAGTAATATCAATTGATAGGATTATCAATGCAACAATACCTGCAAGTCTTAATCCCTTTCTAATTTTCTTTTGATTTTCTTCTTCCGCTCTCGATGGCATCGCCATCTCTGAGCATTTGAAAGAAATAATCTTACTTATTCTCAATAACTTTTGTACCAATATCAGTACCAACAATAATACGGTTACACATATTGATAAATAGTCCTATTTCTAAAACGCCTGTTATCCCATTAACTTTATTATAAACATCATTAATGTCCATTGGCTTTCCTATATGCAAATCAACTATGTAATTACCATTATCAGTTATAAAAACATTACCATCCTTCATTCTCATTATAGGATTAAAAGAGCATTCTTTTAGTTTTCTAATAACTTGTGTATAACCATAAGGTAATACTTCAATTGGTAACGGAAACGCTCCAATACTATCAACTAATTTACTATCATCCATAATCCATATTACTTCTTCGGCTAATTTGGCAACAATTTTTTCTCTAAATAATGCTCCGCCACCACCTTTGATAGCATTAAAATGTTTATCTATTTGATTGGTTCATTATACATTATTGTTTAAATATTTCCTCTATTTTATCCAGTGGAAATGGTGTCATTGCCAATGGTTTCACTGCAATGGACATAAGTATGCCCTCCTGATTTTCTATTAATAAGGAAAGCAAAGGCTATGCAAGTATCAAATTTTTGACGCTATGCAATAGCCTTTGCTATACATAACGAACCGAGCTAAAGTTCATAATATTTTTCTTCCTCCAAAAGAGTTAGTTAGCTGCTTGATGTGGACTCCATTCCATAACATATTCTATTTCTCCAGTTTCCTCATCCACTTGTTCTTTGGAAATAGTGAAGCCCTCTCTTAAATAAAATTGCACTGCTCTGACATTTTTTTGATAGACCTGTAAAGACAATTCCATACTCTTTTCTTTTGTGTAATTTAGAAGTTTTCTTCCAATTCCTCTGGATTGATTATCCTTAGAAATAAAAATCCCCCCAATATAATCATCAATCAGACCTATGAATCCCTGTATTTGGTTATTACATTCATATACATAAATTGTTGATTGAGGCAGCATTTCTTTAACAGCTATAAAGTTATTATCCCAATAACTGCCTTCAATAAAATCGTGGGTTTGTTTGTTCGTTTCCAGCCATAGAGCCATGATGCAGTCAATATCTTTTAACATAAAATCTCTAATCATATTATTTTTTCTCCTTTGGTTTTCTAATCCTGTTTTCTACATATGTTTTTTAAAAAAACAAAAAAGCAGATATCTCCATCACTTGGGGTCATCTGCATACTTAATAGGATACTAACAAAAAGGAATATTTATCCATCCTCTCATGTAATAACAGCAAAAATCAAGCCATTATATTAACTTAATTCTTGTCATATATACCTATAATTTTTAAGTTGAAAGTATAGGCAGCTTGATCTTATCCATCGGCAAAATAAGTACAACAAATACACCTCGTGATACGAGAGTTTAAAATTTATTGTTCATTATCTTATCGAACGGACGACATCAAGACACCTCCCTTTTATTCGTTACATTTATAATAGCAAATTCATCTTAAATTAGCAAGATGCTTCTCATCATTACATCATCAGTGACATACATTGCGTATTCTTTCATTTTTACTCCCTAAACCTCTAAGTAGCAGTGGTTACAGTATACCCATGGCAAAACCATTTTAAGATATCATATTGTTTCATACATTTATCTCAATTTACCATGCTCATTCATTTATTCGATAAAGTTGTTCCAAAAACTTGACAAATAGAATTGAACAGTGTAATATTGTTTCCACGGAAATAATATTTGAGGTGAATAGAATGAATGAAAAAATCCTATATGAGTTTACACGACTTTATAATTACCAAGATATATTAAGTAAACTAATGAATGGAAATTTAAATTTAAATTATAGTCTTACAGAAATTCATTGCGTTGAAGTAATCGGTCAGGAGGTACAAATCAATGGTACAAAACTGGCACAGATTATGAATATAACCAGAGGAGCAGCAAGTAAAATTACGAAAAGATTAATGGGATATAAACTAGTTGAAGGCTATAGGCATCCTGAGAATAAGAAAGAAGTATATTTCAAATTAACCGATAAAGGTATGGATATTTATAAGCAACATGAGATTGCCCACAAAGCATGGGAAGAAAGAGATATACACTTTTTAGAAACCATTGATTTAAATGAACGAAAGATAGTTTTATCCTTTTTAACCTCATTTAACTCTTATTTAGAACAATTAATTCAGGAGGAATCATAATATGGAAATCGAATTAACCACAAAAGTGGATAAAAAATTAATGGAACAGTGGTTATCCACTCAAGAAAATAAACACATTGTAGCTGGTCATATAGGAACTCATTTGGATACTTATAATAAGTCAGCGATCCCTTTAGAGTATTTTAAAAATATAGGTGTACTACTTGATGTATCTGGAATTTCCGAAGAACGAGAAATTGAAATAGCTGATATTGCCGGAATAGATATTCCGCAAAATAGTTTCGTACTAATTCGCACAGCACGTAGTGAGAATGAAGCTTATGGCACAACGGGCTATTTTTCTAATCATCCCCAATTATCCCAAGATTTGATTGATTATTTATTGGGCAAAAAAATACGTTTTATCGGAATTGACTGTTCTGGTATTCGCCGTGGAGATGAGCATGAAAAAGCCGATAGATTATGCGAATCGAAAGGAGTTTATGTGATAGAAAATCTTATGAATTTAGATAAGCTGGTTAACGCTATAAACTTTAAAGTTTACGCACTGTGGTTTAATGATGAAATCGCAACCGGATTGCCTTGCCGCATTATAGCTGATATCGAACACTAAATTACGTAAAATTATATCACTCATTATACATTAGAGCAGAGCAAAGTGTCTAAAGCACTTTGCTCTGTTCTAATTAGCCAGCTAAATTATTGTTGTTTTTCATAGAAGTGAAATAAATCCAATTATTTGATATAAAAAAGTTCTTTTAGCTTATCTCCCTGCTTCTCACAAACAGGAACATCCTCCAACATTTCACCCTCGTCAAAATGCAGCACACGGGAACAAGTCCGGCAGACAAATTCATAATCATGTGTCACAATGAAAATTATTTTTCCCATTGCAGCAAGCTTTTTTATAAGATCAGCTGCTTGTGCCATGCTATCAAAGTCAAGACCGCTGGTAGGCTCATCAAACACCAGCAGTTCTTTATTGCAAATCATACTGACTGCCATAGCTACACGCTGCTTCTGCCCACCGGACAGCGTATTTGGGTGACGCTCCCGAAATGGCAGTAATCCTAAATCATCCATTGTTTGTTCTACAAGGTCCTGATTCGGATGCTTGATACCAAAGGAGCATTCCGCAGCAACACTTTCCGCAAATAATTGATAGTTCACATCCTGCATCACCATGTAAGAAAATTTCAGGCGATCTTTTGATTTTTGTTGTTTTCCATTCCAAAGAAACTGACCGGCACACTCCTTATATAGTCCACATAAAGCACGGGAAAAAGTTGTTTTCCCTGCCCCATTATGTCCAACCACACCAATCACTTCACCTGGCTTAAGATTCAGGCTTATCTTCTCCAGAATCATTCTTTTTTTATAATACAATGAAACATTCTTCACTTCAAATATCTGCGGGCATGCCGCAACAGTCAAACCCACAGGATGCTCCTCTTTTAAGTCTACTGCCCGCAGCCCCATTTGTTCCCGCTGATTGTGAGGCAGCTTTCGAAACTCTGCTGGAGTAAAAACGCCGGTAATCCGACCTTCCTCCAAATATACGATACGATCTGCTAAATCCATCAGATAGTAAAGTCGGTGTTCTGCAATCAAAATCGTCTTACCCTGTTCTTTTATTAACTTCAAATGTTCTCTTAATTCACTAATTGCCGTCATATCTAAATTAGAAGAAGGTTCATCCAAAAGATAGATATCCGGATTCATCGCATAGACCGAGGCAAATGCAATTTTTTGCTTCTCTCCGCCGGAGAGTTCAAAGATATTACGACCCCTCAGGTTCTGAATATGCAGTTCCTTTGTTGTCTGTTCTATACGCCGGATCAGTTCAGCAGGCGGACGAGCTTCGTTTTCAATTCCAAATGCAATCTCACTATCTGTATCAACGTTGAAAAACTGCGTGCGGGGATTCTGAAATACGGATCCAACCTGTTCAGCAATTTGATACATAGGTATATCACAAATATTTTTCCCATCCACTGTTATGCTGCCTTCTAAATTTCCTTGGTAGAAATGAGGAATTAATCCATTCGCTAAACGGGTAATGGTTGTTTTCCCGCAACCGCTTCTTCCACATAACAGCACACATTCACCGTCTTGTATCGTTAGACTGACATCATGCAAGCCACCAGATTCCTGACCTTGATAGGAAAAGGATACATTACTGAGTTTAATCATCTAAACCACCCCTTTCAGGTACAGCCCTACACCAAAGAAGGTCAGAAAGCAGAGGAGGACAATCCAATCTGCCATACCAAACCGAATCTGTTCCAAACAAGTACGAGGCCGGGGATTTTCAATTCCACGGGTGACAGAGGCAATGGAAAGTTCGTCTGCCGCTTTAGAAGCAGCCATCATCAAGGGAACATAAATACATTCTACTGTCATACCTGGATGGGTCAGGAACCCTTTTAAGGAGGGTGAAACATCCCTCATTTTCATTGCATCTTTGATAAAGCGCCAGTCTTCACGAATTGTTGGGACATAGCGCAGCATAACTGCCAATGAAATCACCAGCTTTTTAGGTGCATGGATACGATTCATAGCCGATAAAAATTCACTGACTTTTGTTGTTGACAGCACAATTCCGGATAGCATCCCGCAAGGATATACCTTATGAAACAGCCCAAGAAAGGCAATAAACATTGTGCGTAGTGTGCCTGTCATTGTATCCATGGTCCAAACCGTAAAGACGTAGACTAATGCATAAAAC
>NZ_DAMAUC010000012.1:0-107839 GCF_032079385.1 Anaerocolumna sp. | reverse complement strand
TTTCCTTTGCCACATAATACCCCCAAAATACCAATCAAAATCACGAGGCAAAATTCATACCTAAGTGAAGGGGCTATCATAGCCGAAAAGACACAAATCAAGATAAGAAGCAGCTTGGTCCGTGGGTCAAGCCAAAGTTCCTTCTGTTTTCCATTATACCTCATGCAGTGATTCCAGCCTTTTCAAATTGCTTTTTCAGCATTTTACCGCCTGCCCATGCGCTGAAGGCGGCAATCAGCAAAGTACCGAGAATAATTACAGCTAATAGCCAGGAAGGAGCGGCGGCATTCATGGCATCAATATAGGATTGTTCCGTGCCGTTTTTTAACATCGTACCGGTCCACCCCTTGGGGTCAATGAAATAAACCACATAGGTAAATACGGCTCCAAGGGAAATCAGCATATAAGAAATCATATTGATTGTCTTGTTCTTATATTGGCCTATACCGGCAACTAAATCAGCAACAAAACCCATTCCGATGTAGCCAAGGGATAATGCCCAGTGCATACCCGTTACAAACCAAATAATCCCCATAATAAGTCCGAGAATTGTAATGCTCCACCGCTTATGTACCTTTGTAACCAGAAGCAGATAAACAGGCCCGCACAAAAGTGCACTGCCCAGAGGCATATAAAATGTTAAAACTGGATTAACAGCGAAGAACACACCCCCGATCATAGAAAATACGAAGAAGATAGCAGTAAAAATACCAGTTGTCACTAAATCTTTGACAGATAACCCAGTTTGGGTTGTGCCATGTTGTTTACTCATCATAAATTTCTCCTTTTAATTGCGTAAAGATTGACCTTTTGTTCTCAATCTGTTATGTTATGAGTTAGATATAACTAACTACCTTTTATAAGATACACGTTTATTAGATGAATCACAATACCTGAAAGAGCTTTTTGTCTTTTCATGGCAATGATTCGTCTAATCGTGGTAAGGAGGTTCTATTTTGCATAACATAATCTCTGACTGTTACCAACCACTTTTAGAAAAGCAGGGGTTTAGCCAAATACAAGATAATGGAGGATGGAATTCCACGGGAGTATGCTGGAGACTTTCTTCTGAAATTGGAGAAGGGTTTTATTGGATTTATGCCCAAAAAGATCTTTTTGACATTAAAATACATGATTTCTATTTTCACGAAGATTCTTTCATGGAATTTGTATTGCCGGAGTGCTTAAGCATCACACAGTATGAATCTATATCCGGAGAAGAATTATCTCCATATAGAAAACTCTCCCCTGGCTGTATAAAGACTTTTATCGGTGGGCAAGAGCCATACCAAGTATTGATTCACAAAAAAATACCGATCCGGTCTATTGGAATTGAAATTATGCCCCCATATTATAATGATTATTTGAAAAAGCAATATCCGGGAGAATACACAAATCCCTTGTCCGCCTTTCGGCAGATAGATCAGATCATGAAATTCCCGGAAATGGCACGGGTGCTGTATCAGATTAAAAACTACCGTGGCAAAGGTATTGCAGCTCGTTTGTTTTATGAAGGCAAAGTAGCGGAAGCCGTATCTCTTGTTGTTGAACATCAGCAGTCAAAAGATACTGAAAAAAGGCAATTGTCTAATCAAGATATTACTCAATTAAAAATAGTGACAACTTATTTGAATGAGCACTATGCCTATGATGTACCGTTGGAACGTTTAGCTAAAATTGCTTGTATGGGAACTACGAAGTTAAAAATGACCTTTAAGCAAATGCATTATTGCACCATAACAGAATATATCCAACAACGGAGAATAAACCATGCAGAGCAATTACTCAGCAAGACAGATTTAACTATCGGTCAGGTAGCTCAGGCAGTAGGCTATTCCAGTGCAAGCAGATTTGCTGAATTATTCCGCAAAAGAACAGGCATATTGCCGTTGGAATATCGTAAAATAACACATGAATGAAGCTAAAAGCCCTACATAATCCCTATGAAATGGAACAAATACATCACAGCAATTTGAGCGAAAAATAAAAGAGGATATCTTCATATGATATGCTACCCCTTATATAGGACAATGAAATATAAAAGTCCTGTATAGGGTTAGCAACACCAATAGTCATGAAATAACTTGAAGATAGCCTCTTTATTTTTCATTACCTGCTAAACAAGGTAAATTCCTTAATAGAAAAATGAATATTATTACAACTAGCATTAATTTGTTTAAAAACAGATTGTCCTACCTGCTGCTATGTTTTTCTTTAAAAGCAATGATACAATCACGACATACGCATGCTTTCCCCTTTACTTCCTCTGGTACTTGCGCTAGTAGTTCTTTTGGAACCTTGATGGTAGTACACCAGCAGGTACCATGCTCTAAGCCTTTTTCATAACCACAGTTATTCTCTTTTCCACATAAAGGACATATTTTTTTATTAACGCTCATATATATACCTTTCCTCCGTTCTACTAATAACATGTTTATTACAAGGCATTAAATATTTATAACAAAATCATTCCTACCCTAGTAAAAGAAAGTACTATCGATAAATTCACATTCCGGATAGCTATATACTGTTATGCTGCCATCTGCCAAGAAATACAATTTGTCATTCCCATAGCAAAAACGGGCATCAAAAATTTCATAAGTATAACCTTTCACATCAGCAAGTGTGGTTAAACCGGAAGAAGGATCAATCTTTACAACTGTACCCGTTTTTCTGTTATCATACCGGTCATCCTCTATTATAATTGGAAATGCAAATATATTGTTTTTTGCATCTACCATAATGCTATGTGGATAATGGTCTGCCGGACTATAGGAGCCTTCAGAATAGTTTTTTACGAACACTTCTTTTGGGTTATATAAATCACTTACATCAAATAAGCTTAATTTAAACCCTAAATCAGTCACTTCACCAGTAGAAACTTTTTCTCCATCTTCGTCTATATCGAACTTCTCTTCTGTATTTCTGCCGAATCCAACTAGATACTGGGTACCAATCGGATGTAGATATTGGCTAAAACCGGGTATTTTTAGTTCTCCTGTCTTTAAAGGTTTCGCTGGATTCGAAAGGTCAAACACAAACAACGGGTCAACATTGCGGTATGTTACCATATATCCCACATCCCCTATAAATCGAACCGAATAAATTCTTTCACCCACTGCCAGACCTGATATAGAAGCAATTGGCTTCATGGTATTAACATCAATGGTTGTCACTCCATTACCATCTGTATAAGTTCCAGTAGCGACCCGTAAAATTCCGTTATATTCATCCATAGAATATTGATTTATCAAACTTCCATCTACCTTTGCATTACCAACAAATTTTATATCCCTGCCATCAATTGCAAATCGATAAATTTCAGTTGATAAAAAAAACTCTACTGCCTCACTGGTGGAAACATCTTGTTGACTTCTTGGCTGATCTATCTCTTTACTAATATACAGTGAGTTTGTATTCATATAAATATCCTCACCAGAACCCAGATATGCCTGAGGAACAACAACCTCATCTTTTGTAATATCCAAGGTGCCCATTAACAAATATTGGGCTTCTTGGCTGCCAGGAAAATACCATATATCAGCAGGCTGTATTATTTTGGCTGCCTTTGAACTTGCTGTATCTCTATACATTGGAAGTATTTCATAATCATTTACTTTTGAATCAAAAACAGGATAAAGACTCTTGTTTGTTACAAAATATAGATTGTCTCCAATGAGCCTGGACGAAATTTCATTTCCTTCGATTTCAACCAGACGTTTTAAATTAGGGCTTTTTCTATTACTTAAGTCATATACTGCGTACACAGTAAATGAATGCCTGGGATACTCAGAATCGAAATCATAATCCGCATAGGATTTGGAAGAATCTAATCTATTGTTAAAAACTTCATATTTACTGCCACACAAGACAAGAATATCACCTGAAATATACATATTATATAAGGCCCTATTATCATCACTTACCTTTGTTCTGCTAACTAAATCAGGCAGTTCTTGGGATATATCAAAGATATAGAGCTCCCCATCATATAAGTAATATATATAGTTACCATCAGTTTTTATAATATCTGCTTCGTCAACACCGGATACCTGAGTATTGGTTTCAGAATATCCCTTATCAAATCCAGCCTCATCACTGCTGCTGACTATATCATCTTGCCCCCCGGCTTTTCTCGAAGGGTTCCAGATATAGTTCATGGAATAAAGAATCGAAAGTAATTGATTATATGTGCCGACTTTTGCAATTTTTTCCTCCGCCTTTGTATCTGTAACCTCCATATCTTTATATGAAATACTTGATATTACTTCCCCATTGTTATAAACTTTAAAATTCCCCTGGGACATGCTCAACATGGAATTAACATCACATCCTGTCCCTACGAGTGAAGTTAATAAAATTAAAAATATAACTATAATTTTTTGCTTAACACCCTGATTTAGCTGAATCATACAAAATACATCTCCCGTCTTTTGATTTTCTATATACATAGTTTAGACGATAAATAATTTGAAATAGTTCCCAATTATGATGCATTATAGATACTATGGATATTTATTCTTATTTCTATTTGTTACTTTTTAAGAATGTCTCAATATTATTCAATACTTTTTCACTTAAACGATCAAAGGCTTGTTTTGTCCGGCCGGTAGATACCTGCATGCAATTAACATGAGGATTCGTCAGAAGCTCGCCGGTAGCATCCCCTAAGGCACCTGCAGTGTCACAGAAAAATTCATTTTCACCATGAGAAAGCCACTTGGTAAGTGCAGAAATATCATGTGATGGACCAATGGAGGTATTAAACATGATTTTATGATTACCAAACCATTCAAATTGTTCATCATGGAATAAGATAACGTTTTTGTTAAGACAGGTGCAGACTACATCTACGGTCTGAAGCAATTCTTTCAATGGCAGATATTTAACATCTCTTGCTTCTTCCTCCGGCTTTCGGGTACGGCTATAATAATATAAATCTGCACCAAGAGCCTGAAGTGCTGCCGCTATCATCTGTCCAGAAGTGCCAAGTCCTACGATTCCGACTTTTAAATCAGTAATCTCTATCGGAAGTTCCTTCCACTGCTTCTTTCCAAAACCATGCAAGTAACGGACAAGCTCACTGATTACATATTCAACAACTCCCTGATCGCCATAATCACGTATTCCATAAACTGTAATACCTTTAGCATTGGCGGCAAGAATGTCCACATTGGCGCTTTCCGGTGAATACAAGCTGCAACACATACCAATATATCGGATATTCGGACAGGTATCCAAAATTTCCTTATCAATGCTGCTTGTATAACTAAGCAGTACAGCATCGGCATCACCAATTCGGCGAATAATCTCTTTGTTATCCTCAGGTATATCTTCAAATAAGATTACTTCTTTTGCATAATCATGAAGTTTTTGTTCCGCAGACGGAATCAAGCTAACTGGTTCAATTGCGACTAATTTTTTAAACATCCTCTTATACCTCCTAAAATACAATTGGCGCTACTGCATTTTGCAGAACAGCTACCACACTCCAGGCTGCAACTTTGCTGGTTCGTGAATAGATATTAAGTTCTGTTCTTACTTCTTCGCCTTGTATTTCAATTTTGTATTCGTCTCCTTTAAAACCAGGTACTGCATCGATATTCATGATAGTATTTTCAGGTCCTGCGCTTGCAAGAGCCGTTGCTACTGCTACATTCACATGGGTAGGAAGAATAGAGATAGCTTCCTTAGTAGTGCCGGTAAATACTTGCTCCTGTTCTGTAATATCAAGCAGACCCTCTTTGTAAAGTGGGGTATAATAAAGTGATCCCGGTGCCTTTTGTGAACTGATTGAAGCAGTAATAGGGCTCATTAAAGCTGCGGTACGTAAAATATCAAAACCTCCTACCGCACCGCTGGCAATATATACACGACGGTTATTACGTGCTGCAGTAGTTTTTACCCGTTCATAAAATTCCTGATCTGCAAAAGCCCCAATCGATAAAACAACAAGATTTGAACCTCCCTTTAACACGATTTCACTATAATCCTTCACAGCCTTAACAGATGCTGCTTCCGCGATAAAATCCGGTTTTGTCTCCATAAGTTCATTTATATCGGAACACGCTTTGCATCCAAAATGCTCGGCAAATGCTTTCGTGCGGTCATAAGTCCTTCCTAATACAGCTACAAGCTCATATTCCGGCAGATATCCATCCTTTAATGCATTGGCAACTATTTCATTCAGATATCCACAGCCCATCAGCGCTAATTTTACTTTTTCCATTTTATGTACTCTCCTTCTAGTTAATAATCATTAAACGCTATTCTACCATAGAAATCCGCTTTGGTCTATCCTATATTATTTGCACTATTTACCGGTAAGATTCATTACATTTATCCTTTGAACTACTCCACTTTCTGTTCCTATCTCAATTTCAATTCTCTGGTAAACCTTGAATTCATACTGATATGTTGTGTAAGAGGAATATTCAAGCAGCATCTTAGGTTCACCATACGCTGCTTTTATATCATTCAAAGTGGACTTATTAAAAATAATACCTTTGGGCAAGGCAATAAAGGCACCTTTTCCATTCTCTCTATATCCTTTATCAATTTCAATACTTCCTATATAACATTCTGAAATCGGTTGTTCCTTATCATCCAAATTTACAATGCTTGTAGATATCTGAAGATCCCCCCGATTAAAATCCGAAAAAATATAGTGAGTTGCTTCTACTTTTTTACTTTCATCATCATCCTCCAATTCAAAACCATGTGCAATAAAGTCAGAATATTTCATTGGAAATGAATAGATTTCATCATCAATTTGTAGCTGAAAGCTGGATAAATCATCGGATAGATCATCAAGAACCTGAAAATCAGAATCTGAATTATCATTAGAAGGTTCTTCTTGTTCCTGTTTTTTTGAATCTTCGTCAATCAAATCTCCTTCTTCTTTATTGTCGGAATCATTTTCAGGCAGCTCCTCCTTTCCTTCAATATCTTCTCCCTTCGGAGTTTCTGCTACGGATGAATCAGTATTCTCTGGCTCTGCTGTAGCCGGTGTGTTATTCAATGGCTTTTTACTGCTTGAACATGCGGTACATGCCAATGCCATCGTTAATATAGTTATTAAAAATATTTTTTTCATGCTTATATCGTCCTTTCCTACACTTTAGTCTTCAAGGGATAAATAGATAACGCCAAGCCAATGCCCACCCATTAATCGATCTAATTTATCTTCTAATTTTGCACTTTCAATCACCGAAATTACAATGTCTTGGAATTCTTCATCGGATAAGTCATAATCTGTTCGAAGTGTAACAGTCCCAGACGCTAATATTTCTTTTGCTAGGCTGTCTGCAATTGTAGTTTTACTAAAATATTGGTTGCTTGCCCTGTAGTACTCAGCTTCTTCCATTACTGAAGTAAACTCTCCGTATTTTTGATTTAAAATATAACGATCATCTTCAACTAAAACCTTTGTTGCGGCTTTATCCGGAAGATTTAACAAAGCATTGAATAATTCCTCATTATCATTATTCGTGGAATCTACAGTCTTCCATTCATTATCTACTAATACCCGATTCCAGGCATGGGGCAGGTTACCATTTAAATTACCTGTAATAACAAGACAATTAAGTCCAGCTTGTTCTGCCAGTAGCTTAAATGCAGCTGCATAACTTGCACATACACCTGTTTTATTTATAAGAACGCCATATGGTGTAAAGGAATCGCGAAAAGATGAATCCACAATATAGTCGTTTTCCATGGCATTTTCCAATGCAGCATTGTCATATTCGGCAATGTCACATAAGTATTGATTGATTGCGTACTCTTTTTCAAGATCTGTCATCCCTGGAGTTATAATATCCTTCACAACACGCAATACTTCCTTTTTAATTTCTTCCTGCTTCTTTTCCTGCTCCGCCCGGTCTTGCTCATATTCAATATTCAATATTTTAGTGAAACGATTGTATTGAAAACTGCTTACACCAAGAATCAAAGGATTCTGATAGATTGCTTCATACAAAGAGTCCCATAACAAGTCAATATCCGCGGCTTCACTAAAGTCCCGCAGATCAATCCTTTCTTCATTTAAAAGCATATGTCTTGCAAGGTATTCCGATAAAGCACTGGAAGCAAATACAGGAAAGTTATCTCCTTTTATAACAATTTCAGCTTCCTTTGAAGAATTCTCAGGACTATCCTTTGGATCATTTTCTTCTACTACTGTAAATTCTGGTTTATTTGTTACACCTGCATTTCCTTTTGATGCTTCTGTTTGATCATATAATAATTTCAATTCTTTTGCCATAGTGGACTCATCAAAATTCTTTACTATGGAAATTAATTTTAAGTCCGTACCATCGATATAAGAATCCAGTGCTAGAAGGGTTCTGTCTTCTCCTTCCAACTTAAAAACAATATCAGATAATTGGGTAATTCTTGCATTTTCAATATCATAGGTAACTGTATATAGAACAGTGCTGCCATCACACATTTCTACAAGACGTCTATTTCCCAGTAAATTAATTTTATTTGCTATAGAGCTTACCCCTTCTTCTGAAAGGCTGAGCGCTCTGTATGGCAGCTGATTTCGAAAAGAATCAATGGAAATCATATTACTTGCATTGGATGCATTACCATCTTTATCTATGGCCATAACCGTTACATAATAGAGATCAATATCATCATCATTATTTAATCTATATTTAAAATTAATTAATTTGTGGACTCCCATTTCGATAATGTCCTTATCCACATATTCTAAATCTTTCACCTTTTTAAAGGATAGGAAATCAAACTGGGTATCCTCTTTTTTAACAAAACTAAGTATATATTCCACTGCTCCTGGAACCTCGTCCCAGTAATATCGTATGTTTCCATCTTTTATCTCATATTTAAGAAATGGAGATTTTAATTCTCTTTCAATTGTAAAAATAGTTATTTGCGGTTTATCCAGTTTCTCTCCTGTTTCTAAATCATAAAAATAAGCCAGATAATAGGTATTGGCGTAGCCCCAGCCTTCATTTTTAACAACGGTAAACATTTTAGTTACCGGTTGGTAAACAGGATTATTCGGAGGTGCTATATGAATTGTTTGTGTGTTATTATCATAGGATACTTCCGCTCCAACTGGTATTGTCAAATTAGAATCCAAATATACATTAGCATATTCAGTAAGTTCCGCATTCTCTGGTAAAGCAAATTGAACAGGCCAAGTAAGGACTTCGCTTTTTGACAGCCCATATAATGGTTCTGTATAAGTCTCAGAAGCAGTATAATTATTCTTTAATTCATTTACAGTAATTGTTTTATCTTCTTCCTTCTTGTCAGGTTCCGAATATTCCTCTAATTCTTTTGTAATTTCATTGTCCTTCGATTGACTGACACCCACATCCGGTGCTTTTTTACAACTTACAAATTGTAGTTGTATTATGAAAACAAAGCAAAATAACAAGGCTATTCTTTTTCTCATAAAACGTCTCCTCTTAAATATTAGTAAGATACTTATTTGATCTATGTTAAATACCTTCTATATAGGAATAGTATTAAAAAGATGAAAAGGTTGCATTTAGTTAAAAAAAGAATAAAGAACTTTTATAAACTCTTCCTGAGTAATATTTTCTGTTGATAAACAGTATCCCACATCTTCTAAAATAAACTGTGCCTGATAACGATTCAAATCCTCTCTATACACTATGGAAAGTTCGGTATTCTTTATTTCTGATTCTGCAGGCAAATCCTGGTATGATTTACCTGGCATTTTTCCTTTTCTAAGAAATAATTCAATTCTTTTATTTTTGTTAGCAGTATAGGCTGTATAGTATTCATCGGATTTAATAATGCCTTCTTTATTTTCATAAACACGAATTAATTCTTTCTCTAGTGCAAATCCCTCCGGAAGATAAGGTAGTTCTACTGTTTTTCCCAAATAGGACATGTACTCTTCTTTTGTCCATTCTTTTGTCAAAGAGTCAGGAATTCCGAGATTTTGATTGATTTTTATATTATCAAGTTCTTCCGGTAAATCGTTAAAATATAATATTCCATCGCTAACATTAACGATCTGTACCGTAGCATCTGGGGATAATTTTGTTAATATGAATCTATTGTTGGATTTGTTATGTATAGTATAAAAAATAGTAATAATAAGAATAAAAGAACAAGCGAAAGAAAGATATAAATAAGGCTTCTTTTTATTCTTTTTTGTCTGTTCTAATAACTTTTGTTGTTGTACCATCCTTTCTGAAGTTTTTTCAACTAATTCCTTGGGAACATCCATTTTCTTCATTGCGCATTTATATTTTTCTAACATGTATATCACTCTCCTCACTAAAACCATCTGATAGTTTCATTCTAAGAAGGTTTCTGCCTCTGGATAAGAGTGACTTAATCGTACCTTCTTTTTTCCCCAATACATCTGATATTTGTCTAATTGATAATTCCTCATAGTAAAATAAGTGAATAACAGTTCTATAATTTTTTTGCAATGACAGTACCGCCTGATAAACTTCCGATTCTTCAGGAGTAAGATATACCAGGTCCTCCGGTATTAACTCATAAGGCCTATTTTTTAAACTTAAGAAGTGCTTCTTACAGCAATTGATTGTAACTCTGATCAGCCACGCTTTTAAGTGTTCTTCTCCTGTAAATCTTTGTTGATATTTAACTAATTGCAAAAACACGTCTTGAAATATATCATCCGCGTCAAACTTATTCTTTGTGCGGCAATATGCTAATTTGTAAACCAAATCAGAGTATTTATTAATAGCCTCATCAATATTTAGTTGGATGCATTCTGCGTTATTCATGGTTCCCTTCCCTGCTTGTATAATTTCATAAATTACAGTATTCAGCTGCCTAATTAGGTTAATTTAGTGGAGATTTGAAGACTTATTTTAATGCATATTTCATAACTTTATTATATCAAACAAAAGATAATGCGTATACCTATTTTATCTAGAAATGGTAATAGGGGGAAAATCGGCTCAATCAAAGAGCGGGAATGTCAACAGTGCATATGCACCAACGTTGACATTCCCGCTCTTTTTGTTAAAATCAGAATAAATTATCGTAAGATAGCTTCATATTAAGCTCATTTTGTGTAGAAAATCTATAACTTTTCAGCGATCCTATAGGAAAACCTGGCTCGCTCATCTGTCAATTATAAATAATCCTTCATATAATCTCCATGAGCTTCAATTAACTCATCGCACATAGCAACGATATCGTCGATGGACAGCTCAGCACTGGTATGAGGGTCCAGCATCGCTGCCTGATAAATATTCTCACGATTCTTGGTATGTGCCGCTTCGATGGTCATCAGCTGGACATTGACATTTGTCATATTCATTGCCGCCAGCTGCACCGGCAATCTACCCACATGGCAGGGGTGGATTCCCCGAGCATCTACAAGACAGGGAACCTCCACGCAAGAATCCCCAGGAAGATTATCAATCAGCCCGGTATTTAATACATTACCACCGATTTTAATCGGCTGATTCGTTACAACCGCTTCCATGATATAGGAGGCATACTCATGAGACCGCTCATGGATGATCTTTCCATCCTGAAGAATGCTATTCTTTTCGTTCTCCCAGCCCTGAATCTGTTTAATGCATCTTCTTGGATACTCATCCAGCGGAATATTAAACCGGTCAATCAACTCCGGATATTTTGCCTTGATAAAGAAAGGATTGTATTCCGCGTTGTGCTCGCTGGATTCCGTGCAATAATAGCCAAGGTGCTTAATATATTCATAACGCACCATGTCATTATGCTTCCCGCCTGCATTCTTCCTCAGTGCACGTTCCTTGATCTCCGGATACAGATCCTTTCCATCCCTGTCCCTAATCTCCAGAAGCCATGACATATGATTAATCCCCGCAATCAACTCACTGCGGCCCTCCAGCTTATCTTCCATATCCAGTCCCTTCAGCAGAGTCTCGGAACATATCTGGACACTATGACATAAGCCGACGGTACGAATCTTTGTATATCTTTGCATATATCCGGTCAGTATTGCCATTGGATTCGTATAATTCAAGAACAGGGTGTCCGGACATACTTCCTCCATATCCCTTGCAAAATCCCTCATCACAGGGATTGTCCGAAGCCCACGCATAATTCCTCCGATTCCCAAAGTATCCGCAATGGTCTGCTTCAGGCCGTATTTCTTGGGAAGCTCAAAATCCACAATGGTACAGGGATCATAACCTCCCACCTGGATTGCATTAATGACGAAATCCGCATTCCGAAGCGCCTCTTTTCTCTGCTCTACTCCCAGATAGGTTTTAATCCGCGCTCTTGTTGAATTAACATTTTTGTTGATTGCCTTTAGTATGATTTCCGATTCCTCCAACCGCTTGGCATCAATATCATAAAGAGCAATTTCCGCCTTGCAAAGACTTGGCGTACACATGCAGTCTCCCAAAACATTCCTTGCAAATACTGTACTTCCAGCACCTAGAAAAGTTATCTTAACCATAATTTCTTCTCCTTATTATTTGTAATATGTTATTGTCTATTATATAATGTAACTATGCTGGAATCTATGTCATTTGTTTCGAAAAATTGTCGTTATGTTGATTTTGTATACAAAAATATGGTCAATTAAATCAACCGTTATCTGTAACCGCCATCGAGCAGAAGGAGGAAGCATCATGAAGTCACTACCAGTACAAGACAGTAATATTATCGCCGGAAGGCCTCTGGTACTATATCATTGCGGTCATGAACAATGCAAACCGTCCCATTCCTTTGGCCCTGCCATCCGCCCTCATTATTTGATTCATTTTGTTTTACATGGGCAAGGCACCTATCATGTGAATGGGTCAGTATATCATGTAGGAGAAGGGGAGGGCTTTTTAATTCATCCGGGAGTCACAACCCTGTACTGCGCGGATGACCAGAATCCCTGGGAATATTGCTGGATCGGCTTTGATGGGTATGATGTCCCCAACCTATTAAAATTAAGCGGCCTATCCCATACCAGTCTGATTCTAAAGGATTACAGCAGCGGCATGCTATGTAAGGATCTGTTTTCCTTAATCCAAGCTTTCACCGAGCGCCAGGGAAATGAGCTGCTCTATCTTGGCTTGCTTTACCGCTGCTTCTCCCATATTTGTCCTCCTGTCCAAGCACCTTCAGGGGTTGTCTATGAAAATTATATTACCAGGGCTATGGATTACATCCACAATAATTATACCTACGATATCCGCATTGCCGACATTGCAAAATTCCTTTGCATTGACCGCACCTATCTCTATAAATTATTTATCAATGCTACTTCCCTGTCACCGCAGAAATATCTAATCCAGTACCGCATCAAAATCGCCCGACAGCTGCTCCTGGAATCCGATCTTTCTGTATCCGAGATAGCATACTCCTGTGGTTTTAGAGATGCCTCTTCCTTCAACAAACATTTCAAGAATCACCTTCAGACTACGCCCTTGAAATACCGGAGCAGCATCCTGGCTAACTGGGAAACCATACAGTAATACATCCCAAAGGCATACCATTTTAATCAGGAAAGGATACCAACCCAGTCAACTCACGAACCGGTCGATTTATACCGGCTCAAACCAAATCTAAAAAACACATAACTAGGAATCAAAAATAGTAATGCCGTCACCGGCAAGAACATAAAGAACGGACTCTGTTCTTTACCTAGCAAATACAACAGAGGGTAATATTGAAACAAAGCCAGTGGAATCACAAATGTTAGAAATTTTAAAATGCCTTTTCCATACACAGAGAACGGGTATCTGCCAAACTGACGTGCACCATAGGTGAAAATATTCATAAACTCCAAACTCTCCACTGTAAAGAATGAACATGCCGCTTTAAACAGAAATAATCCAAAAAATAAAGCACTTCCACAAAGTATCATCATACAGAGTGTCAGAACCTTTTTCCAAGTCCACTCAATTCCACTGATCGGGATTGCATAGCATAGCACGATCACAGCCTGTATCAGTAAACCAATTCGCGTGAAATCCATATTAGGCATCAGTATTTGTAATATAATGTTTCTAGGCCTGACAAGAGCGCGATCAAACTCGCCATTACCAAGCATACGCGGGAAAACAGCCAGTCCGCCCCCAAACATCTCCCCAAGTGAAAACGCCGTCATTACAACCGCAAAGCATAAGAGCACTTGCTGGTAAGTGAATTCATCCACGGCGTTAACCCTTAAAAAAATAAAATTTAAGCCGAAGAACATCGTAAATGCCGTGATAAACTGTCCCAATACACTTAAAAAGAAGGATGCCTTATACTGCATCTGGCTTTTCAGGTTCAATGCTATAAAATTTAAGTACAACTTCATATTGATCTCCATTCTGCCAAAACATCACAATTTTTGGCCATCAGCACAATATTTTCAAATCAAATTGTTCCATTATTTACTTTATGAAGCAATCCTGATTTTTCACTATCCTCCCTGTACAACTACTTTTTTCAAGGCACGGCGCATGGTAAGCTGTCCTATAAGAAACAGCATCCCAAACCAAAATAATTGAAAAATGATTCCCTTAAAGGCATTCGCACCTGCAATATTTCCACTATATATAAGAAGCGGCATATTTTGCATCGCTGCAAACGGAAGTATTTGAACAATGGTAAGCACCGGTTCGGGAAAAAACGGTAAAGGTATGATGCCCCCGGACAAAAATATTGTCAAAGCAGATACTATAATTTTTATACCTCTTTGAGATAACAAATAGAATAACGAAATATACATAAGCATAGCAAACGCTACAACTACCATTAATGCAAGCACCGACGACAATAAAAAGAGGAAGAACCGTTCCACACCAAGGGACAGGGACATTCTGTACGGCTCTGGCACGATGAATGCCACAAGCAGCACCGGCAAACAATTGAGTACTGTAAACACAACCCGGTTAGCAGCTGACTGGCAAAACCAGCGGCCATATAAATCCATTGGACGGACGAGTTCATAGGCAATGGAACCACTTCCAATAGACGAGTAAATTTCGCCATCTAAAAATACAACAAGGAACAGTCCAAAAAATGCCTGCTGCATCCATATGTAGGAAACCGTCTGGGAGAACTCCATTGGAAAAATGGCACCACCGGTGCGATAAAGCATGGAATAGGCCAATATTTCCATAACCCCCCACGCAAGTCTTGTAATAATCGCTCCAAGTGTAACGGCACGATATTGCAGGCTATTAATAAAACGTATGCGGAACACTGACATGTACATTTTCATATGCGATACTCCTTATAAAGGGCGGCACCATCCCGTACCGGCTGTAATTTACCAGCAAGAATGCGCCACAGTAATTTTATTTATAATAAAAAAGCTGCTCATCATAAATGCTCAATCGTTCTTGTTTGTCTTGTTGGACTTTTATCAACTGTTTCTTTTTTACCTTCCTTTTTGATATCTGTATGATTATCCATATGCTACCACCCATTCCAATACTCTGCAACACAAAAAGACATCTTAAGTAATCGTTATTTTTATTTCATTGCACAGACCTTTCTAAAATGGCATCATTTACCTTATAGAAAAATAAGAAAAAAGGAAAGAGAGGAAGTATCAGTTGAATAGAAATAAAAAAGGTTAGAGCAGGGGAAGGAAAAATGGATACTTTGTAGATAATGACGGTTCCCAATAAAAACTATACTGAAATTTATAAGGTTTAAAGACAACACTAATTACAAAAGATTTAGGAACTTGAAGATAAAAAAATAAAAGTCAAAAAATAGTTAGAAGTTCTAAATCAATTTTGTAAAATAATATGTATTTGGAGAAGAAAATGAAAAAAATCGCAAAGGAAAATATAATAATTAGAACTTCCTTTAAACTACCATTTTCAGGTAGTGAAATATGGGGGCGAAGAATTAGATGGATTGAATATATACACAGATGTTATAATAGGGAAATTCCTGAAAGATATAGTGACTATAAGAAAGCCGTCCTCTCCAAGCTTAATAGCAATCCATCTCAATGAAACGTTAGTTGATATTTCTGAATGCCGTTCTTTCCCTTAAATCCTATAAGCCTTGATTTTACTAAGTTTAAATAATGGAGCATAGGGGACTTGAACCCCTGACATAGTTATTACATCATTTAGCTAAAACACGTACACTTCCGTTAAACACTGGTCTTGTACGTGTTTTTATTTTTCTTCGTGTATGGCTATTATACTTAAAAAAAGTGTAATTTTCATACTCATGCAACACGAAATGCAACACGAGTGTAACCATGTAAATATACCTACGCTCCATTGCATAATTTCTGAATCAATGGTATTATTTAGCTGATAAATATATTGCGATTATATATTATAGAAATAATTTTTAAGAGGAAGGAAGAATGTGAATTATGGATACTAAAATTGGTCAATCAACACTCAGGGAAATGTTGCCAGGATTTATTATATTGGCTGTTTTATTACTTTTCATAATATTCTGTATTAAAATGTTAATATCAACATCCAAAGCGCGAAAGGAAGGAAAGAGCAAATTACAAACTCTAAAGAACAAGGGAATGACATATTCTTTAACCGCTAGGCACACGAGCGGTCTTCCTATTGCAGAAAATACACAATGTACTATCTGCTCATATCCTGACAGGTATGAAATATCAGCAAATGGCGCTCAATTTAATTTGAGTAAAGCTAAAGTAAATGATGTCAGTCTAAATACAGATGTCGAGATTCAGAAGCGATATGTATCAAGTGCCGGTGGTGCAATTGGAGGAGCTGCATTGTTCGGACCATTAGGTGCAATGATAGGTGGAAGAGTAAAGGAAAAGAAAGATAAAATTGAGCACACTTACTTGATTTTCACTTATACAAAAGATAATACGATTGATTATATTGGTTTTGATACAACAGGAAACTATAATGCAGTTAAATTTGTTTCTGAATTTAGAAATATGAATTCTGGAAAAGAAAAAGTTGTTACAAATCTTTGATATGGTACTTCCTTTCTTGATAATGTTATTAGTTAAAATACCCCGGTCAGTTGACCGGGGTTTCATATTAAACCTTTGTCAAAGAACTAA
Organism: Anaerocolumna sp.; assembly: GCF_032079385.1. Taxonomy (NCBI): domain Bacteria; kingdom Bacillati; phylum Bacillota; class Clostridia; order Lachnospirales; family Lachnospiraceae; genus Anaerocolumna; species Anaerocolumna sp. The sequence goes on along the minus strand of NZ_DAMAUC010000012.1, from coordinate 90,843 downwards.
TAGTGCCCTGCCCTGCTGAATAACCGGTATTTTTACTCCAATCCCACCCTTTTGATTCTGCGTACATTAAGAGTGCTATCCTGGTCTTAGAATCATATTTTCCAGTCACAGGTATTGTATAATTGGGATTGGCCTTATTAAGATGCTCTTGTAGCCATTTTATAGCCTTAGCATCGGACGTCTGATTAATAGGTGCATCCGGAATATAATCTTCTGCTTCCGGCACGTACTCAACTCCTAAATACTTACAAATTCCACGGCAGGTTGCCTCTGCATCCGCTTTTTGAAAGCAGGGATCTAACATAGTTTTTGCTTCTTCCAGATTATCCATAAATCCGCTTTCGGTAAGGATTGCCGGCATGTTGGTATATCTCAAAACTGCTATGTTCATTTTTGATTGTGCTATATCTGTTTTAACTCCTCTGTTAGTACGCTTATGTTCCTTTACTAACTCTGCCTGCACTAATTCAGCCAATTTTTTAGAGTTAGCCGAAGCATATTGAGATATAATAGTTTCTATGCCGTTCTGCGTTCCCCATTTGCCATCTTTTGCATTGTAATGCTTAGATATAAATAAATCTGCCTTTGCGTTGTTTGCAGCTGTGTAGCGGTCATTTAGAGGGATGTCTTTAGTACCGGAACTAACATTAATAGTATCAAATCCGCACCTGGTTAAATCTTCAATTAAATATTCGGCAGTGGGTTTATTAAATTCCTTTTCGTGTATAACCTCCCCTTTTTTCTTATTAAACCACTGTTCTGGCATCGGAGGAGTTCTTTTTCCGGCGGTTTCCATTCCATGTCCGGAATCTACTGCTATAAGATATCTATCCATATTATTCACCTTCATTCTTTTTCTTCTCGCTCTGTGTGCCAAAATAAAATGCAATAATTGTAGTAAAAATCATCAGGAACTGTTCTCCAGTAATTTCTTTTGTTATAGCAAGATAAGAAAATACACCGGTTAGTATCAATGTTACTATAGATTTTACATTGATTAGTTTAGCTAGTTTATCTTTCATGTCATGCTCCTTTCTCTAAGTCAGCTATTCGGTGATTAGCTACTTTCATTTGTTCTTCTAACACAAACGTTCTTTCAATTACCGTATTATGCTTTTCCACTTTCTTTTCAAGCTGCTCTATGCGGTAATTAGTAAGCTTGCTAGATATTACAATGCCGCACAGGGAACCAATTCCGCTACCGAATAATGTAATTAGTGCTACAATAACGTTTTCACTCATGTAACTACCTCTCGTTGTAAATTTTCGTATTAAAAAAAGAGCCTAAGGCTCATAATCTTACTAATTATTTAATTCTGCATTTACTGCAGTAATGACTTCTTGCTGTTCTTCTGGTGTAAGTTTAGGATAGGTCGCAACGATATCTTCTGCTGTTCCTTCGCCTACTCCACACCGAATAATAACTGCACGTTTAAATATATTTAGTTTCCAAATAGGCATACATTACACCCCCATTATTTCCGCCATAGCGACTGTTAGGCTGTCAACTTGTTCTTTTAATATTTGTGTTTCTGATTTTGGTATATCTTCTAGTATAGCAATGTTAGGTGTAACGGTTACATCTACACCAGTAACTCGTTTTCCTTCCGGAACTTCTGCCCATAAGAAAGGAATTCCTACAGGTTCCCTTACATCACCGCTACCCTGAAATATAATATGTCCTGTTCCGTCATAAATAACTAATGTATCATCCATAATCATCGTTCCTTTCTATTCATAGGCATAAAATGTAACTTGGTTGCTAAAAATATCCGAAGCAATATAGGTATCTGGATATGTAATATGCCTTAACGCGGTAGATTCCACAAGACTTACTGTACAGTACCCTCCGTCATTCCCGAAATAACCTGATTTATTTGTAAATGTGAAACTACTACTATTATTAACAAATAAAATTATGCTAGGTGTAAAAGTTAGGTTTAATTGACTTAAAATAATATATGATTTATAGTAGGATACGTTGCCCGGGTTCTTGAATGTCGTACTTGTATTACTACTTGTTACTATACCGGTCGCATATCTTTTACCTGCAATAACAGAGCCTACAACTCCGAAGATGTTTTTCCCACTTAATATGTTAGAAGATATAAGATTTGGTTCATCTTTATACACGGACCCACCATTAAAGGCATTTCTACTGGGTGGTCTAAGATATAATGATGTTCCTTTTACAGCATACCCTTCTGCTAATACATCATTTCCAGAAAGTCTGTTGGTCATTGTTCCAGCATACTTGGAACCCTTTGAATAGCCTCTAAGTCCTTGTACCATCAGATTAGCATCTAATACACCGTCTGATGTATCAACAACATTTGAATTACCTGCCACTCCAAAAATGCTTACTCCGCCGCGTATATTTTCTGACCTCAGGTTTGGTTCATTCTGCCTTACACTACTACCATCAACACCATCATAATAACCGATTGGTGGTTTTAATATGACATATCCAGTATCAGCATAAAGATTATCAGCCATATGCGTGGCTCCTGATCTATTAATCATTGTACCTGCTACCTTAGCCCCTTTTACATAAGCGGTCATTCCTGCTAATATCTTCTCTGCTGTTGCTGTAGCATCATCCGTATTTACCCCGGTTTCTATTTGCCCTATTGCATCAGCTAATTGTTGAAAAGTAGCATCATTTGGTATGGTTACTTCCGGATCTACGCCAGTAATGGCTGCCTTGATAGCTTCTTTACCATTACTGGCTGACTGAAAAGCCTTGTCTGCTTTGTCCTGTGCTGTTTTGATTTCTGAGTCAATTATATCCATGTTGTCATTAATATCTTGTACATTATAGAAATCCTCAGAAGCTGGCTTTTTTAAGTTGAAGTTAATTGTTTCTTCCATTAACTCAACACCTCCTCTCTTAGTTGATTATGTGTATATTGACTCAAATGAGCGTGTGTGAACTGACTTAATGTGCTATGCTGGTTATACATAAGAATTAGTGATATTACAATATTGCACGGTACCACTCGATCAAGGAGATTTCCTACTTCCGCAAATTTTTTCTTGGCAGTTAAAGCCACTTTTACAATCAGCTCATATGTACTATTGTCTAAATGTAGTTTGTAACCGTTTTCCCCGCAAAGTAATGATAATTGTGATTCCAAGTTTTTATAGGTATATGGAAGCTGCTCATTTAACCGGGATAATATCCGAAATTTGCGGTCACTTAGAGTATCTGTGTCAAGCGCTTTTATGCCCAAGATACTTTCCCAACGTTTTACCCCATTTAAAGTCGATTCATTTACGAATTGATCATCCAGAACATTCTCAAGTTCTTCCCATAACTTTATAGCTTCCGGGTTCTCTGCTTTTGCAAAAGCTTTAAACTCTTTCACTTCCCTTAGTACTCCTGGAAGATACTCTATAAGATTTATTTCTCTATCCAACTACAGTCCCCCTTACCGGTATAGCATCAGTACTCAATACTAAGTTAGATGCTGCTTCATTAATTGTGGTGCCGGTTACGTCCAAAACACCTGTGATATTTAATAGCTTGGATTCCAGTTGCGAAATACGAACTATTAAACCATCACCATCCGCCCAAGCCTTGCACAATTCTAAGAAATAACTATCTATCATTGTTGTTATATAACTTTCGATATCTTCAAAGCTATATCCTTCCTGGTATGTTACGGAGAATGAAATATCTATGATTGTTTCTGTTACAGTTTCCACAGTAACCACATGTCCAATAGGTGCCAGGCCATCACCGGCTCCTTGATTTACTATCGGATCTATAATAGTCTGTACTGTATCAATTAATGTATCAGATGCCTTACCGAATTCCGAATTAATTATAACTAGCTTTACAGTTCCTCCACCATTCCAAATTGGATACACTTTAACACCACCTACACCAGATATTGCATTAACCTTTTCTATGTAATCAGCCTGGTTACCTCCGAAACTCTTAGTTGATAAGGTAGCATAATACCTGGCTCGAAAATCTTCCGTTTCTTCTTCATCTTCACCCGGTATCAAGATTTCCGTTAATTGTGCACTTTCTAAGCCGTCAATGTAATCGACCGGAATCAGCATGCCAAGATTCCCATTTGGTGTACCGCCGGCAGTTTCACATTTCAACTTCCATGCACCAGTAGAAATCTTTTCAGTTGCAGCATAATTGTAATCGCCGCAACTGAATCTATCTCCTGCAGACACATCAATATTAAACTCACCCTTAGCCACCGTATGGGTTGCCGGTGAAGGGATTAATCCTCTTTCAGCAGCACGCTTAATTAGATATTCTCTGGATGCTGTATCTGCAAAGGATTCATTCAAAATAACATCCATTTCAATATAGGCTTGCGTCAATTCCACGGCCACCGGTGCCAACGCATCGTAAATAATACTTCCTTCCCTTTTATCTAGAGTATCCGGTATTTTATCCAGCATTCGAGCAAGAATAGCTTCATATGTATTTGCCTCATACATTAGATGTTCACCTCCAATTCACTTTCAATATCTCCAAGATTGGTATGTACAGTAAAGGATGCCGTTATGCTGCCTTTTTCTTCTGTAAAGTAAAAATCATCTACGCCTAAAATCCTCTCATCCTGGTATAGGGCTTCTGCTATCCTTCCTTGCAGGGTTGGTAGCACGTAACTATTAGGCTCGCCATATAGATCCTCCAGTTGTATGCCATAATCAGGACCATAAATAAGATGTTCATCTTTTTCGGTATTAAGCCGGAGATAAATGGCCTGCTTAATAGCTTCCAATTCATCAATTTTACCCAATATTTTGTTATTAGATGTGTCCAATCGATAGGTCTTGCTTGGCTGTTCCGTAACTTCTACCTCTGTATATTCTAAGTCAGCCATCATCCACCACCTTGTCTATAATTATGTATTTTTGCCCGCCTTGCATCCTGACCATAACAACACCATCACCAACAGCCAAGTACTTTGCCTTATCTGTCACTACAAGAAAGCTTTTTGTAATGGTGCGCTTCTGCTCCAGATATATAGACAGTGGATTAATGCTACTTACTGTGCCGAACAGGACCACTGTAGGCTTACTGGCTTCTACTGCCTCAAGCGCTATACGCTTAAGCAACGGTATTAATCCCTCAGTTGCCAAAAATACCACCTCCAATCAGTTCAAGGTCCATAAAGTGGCTGTCTTTACTGTAATAATGAGTTGCTTTATTAACCAACATATAGTTTTTAAGGAGGATATCCCCTAAATTTATGTGCACATAAACACTTGATCCAGCTCTTACCCTGGTATCACCAAACAGATTTTTAAAGATGAGGCTTCTGGTTTTTGCATTATATAAAGTAAGTAGTGTATTTGCCATTGCTTTTGCTGCCGACCTGATGGCTTCTATTTTTGTCTTGGAATCAGCGCTAATTGTTTCGTAATACTGTAAGACACCCCACTTGTTTATATTCGCGCTGCTTTGGGCAATGAAAACCTCCCTCTTTTTGCTCTTTTCATTATCATAGGTCAGTTTAATTTTATTGTATGTATTTGTGTCAATACTTGAGTTATAATCAAAGTCCTCTCCGCTTTCGTCACATATCAGTAGATCTATTGTCATGTTCTGCATGCTTTTTAGGGTAAGCTTTCCATAATCATCATATAGAGTATAGATAGTGCCCCTAGCATCCGTGGTATGTCTAAGAGCGGTATTTATAATGTCAAACAGTGTTTGATTGTCTTCATCCCTGGACGGTATAACATAGCCAGTATCCTCAATTAACCCAGTCTGGAGACGAAAATCAGCAGCCAACATCTTTATAACATCGCTTGCCTTTTTATTCTCATACATATAGGTGTCTTTGTTTTTCAGGTAACGGAGCTGGTCATATGCAGTTACCTGTATGAGATTTTCTTTATTACGCTTCTTAGTAAACACAAAACCATAAAATACCTTCTCATCATCGTATTTAAATGAAACGGAATCACCTTCCGCAAATACAAGACCTTCGTCTTTTACAACCGTGAAGCTTAATATACCGGGAGAACCTTTTCTTTCAGTCGTCCACTTGACTTCATCGAGCACAGAAGGAAAATACCGCTTATTATCGTGATCTATAAACAGTTGCATATCATTTACCTCCTGAACCTTTTTACAGATGTTTTATTTCTATTATTTATAATCTTTTGCACTGCATCATCAAATGTTGAAGCACTCTTGTTGTTTTTTGCTTCTACCTTCCGTAATCTATCTAACGTCCCTTCGGTTAAGGGTATTTGCCTATCATATGAAGAAATTAGGAATGGGTTCTTCAGCAATGCATTGGCTTTAGCGGCTGACGGTGTAATCGTTTTAACTGTAGTTGTGCTCTTTGTGGGCGTGCTCTTTGCTGCTGTATTGTTTGTAGATGTACTCTTTGCTGCTGTAGAAGCCGGTGCGGTTGTAGCTTTTACGTCCTGAATTTTCAATACCTGTCCCGGACGTATACGATTTGGATTACTTATATTATTTAGTTTTGCAAGATTCCAACACTTGGCACCATCTCCTAATAATTTCTTGGCAATAGCCCATAGAGTGTCACCTTTCTTAACAGTGTAAGTATTGGGTATAGTTTTATTAGTTGCACCATTTACAACACTATTTTTTACAGTATTTGTTTTCGTATCAATCTCTTTAACTATGGTTCCGTATTTTATATATTCTTTCAGATCGATTGATACCTCTATATCCGGAGCGTTATCGACGGATTCTATTACCGTATAGTTTTCAAGGACGACACGCATATTTGTTTTCATAATGTTCTGTTTGGCTTTTGTACTTGGATCGTATTTGAAGCGGTTTACTATGAATTCAAAAGGTGTACCATTAACTTTAAGCTTTTCAAAATATGCCAAGTAGTATCCAGCAGGTTGGAATATACCGCTTTTGTACCTAGCAAACGGATAATTAGTATATAGAGGCAGGATAATATCGAATTTAAAAGTTGTTAATCCTGGTTCCTTAACTAAATTAACTTCTCCCTCATTCATAAGGTTTATAGTCTTGTTTTGATTGTTGATCACTGTCTGCATTTTAGAGGGTGATATCGGCAACAGCACCTTGCCCATATAAAAATCGTACATTAATTATACCCCCTCTGCCGAACGGCTCATAGCCTCTTCTACTTCATCTCTTAGATAGTCAACTATACCATCTATATCCCTTGTACCGTTAATACTGTTGTTGTTTGTCATTTCTACCTTAATTTCAGCTGTAGTAAACCTATTGATTGCTTCTCTTTCTGCCACATCGTGTAGATACTTGAGGTCTTCATCGCTAATCTTAACCCCTTTTGCAATTTTTCCTGTATTATCAGCCGTATCTGCTATATTATTAAACATGTCAACATTATTAAAAAGATTCTCGTCAGGGCCTTTATTTTTATTGCTCTCATCATCGAATAATTTAGCGCCCCATTCATATCCTTTTCCAAATGAATCCGTCATATCAAACCTGTGATCAATTCCAGGTGCGTTCCTATCAAGTGTTATTGCATTTTCATTTTTCCCCCACTCAAGAACACTGTCTTGCAATGAAGAAAGTCCTGCTGTCCAGTTTGTCCCAAAGATTGCATCAATAATCTTTGTTACCACTTTACCCAAGGATAAAAACCAAGAAATTATTTGACCAATTAAGTTAGCTACAGCACCACCAAAGCTGTTAAATCCGCCATTGGCTACGTTCAGAATCCACTCAACAATACCGATAAAAGGCTCAACAAACACAGTCCAAAGATTCTGTATGATGCTATTAATAACACCAATAAAAGTATTTCCAATAAGCGCTGCTAACCACAGAAACGAACCAGCTATAATACCTGTGGCGCTTATGGATGTGCCGGCAAATTTATTTATAACTGCTATAACTGAGTATAATATAGATATAAGGGTTATGATGATCAGGATTATCCATGTGAGTGGACAAGCTAATAAAGTCGTATTAAAACTTGCCTGTGCTACCGTAGCTTTTGCTATAGCTATCGTTTCAGTGTCATACGCCACTTTATTTGCTAATATTGCTTTTGCATGGTTGTATTCCGCTGCCACTGCAATTCCTTTTTGAAAATTGTGAATCGCCTGAACTATATTGTTAGCAACTAGTGCTATCTTGTAAGCTGTTAAAGCAGCAACAACTCCCCAAATAACCGGAGAAATAATAGACCAATTATCGACGATAAAGCCTCCTACCGTACTCATAACATTATAAACTTTCACGGCCATTTCTATAACAGATCCCATTGAATCTGCGATTGTGTTTAGTATCTCTTCCATCTTTTGACCGAACATGGTGACCATCTCCATAGAGCTCGGCAATCCTTGCTGTGCAAGTGCATTGTCCAGTTCGGTAATTACACTGGTCCAGCCTCTTGTAATCGCTGCCCGCATATTGGCAAATGTGGTTGCCCATGTATTACCAGCTTCCTTTGCCGCGCCGCTTGAAATACCTGAATCTAAAGCCTGGCTTACTGTATTAATAAAATTAGCAGCGGATATTGCACCGCTGCTTAAGTCTTTCTTAACACTACCCACCGATTTATTAACTGCTTTTGCGTATATTTCGGCAGCTCCTATCCCGGCATCAAATAACCTGTCTAACTGATCAGCCTCAACTTTACCCTTACTGTACATTTTACCGATTGCATCAACTACACTTTCGAGCTGTTGATTTGTACCTTCGCCGTAAAAGCTTACTGCATCTGCCCATATTCGTACTTGATTGGTTGAAGCACCGAGAGACATGCCTCTAGTGAGAAATCCTTGCGCGGATTTACTGGCTACATCAAGACCATAGGCAGTTCCTAATACATTGTCCTTGATGTTTGCTAATGCGGCACTTGCCATATTTGCATCACCTGTCATAACAGTAACTGTTTTTTGAAAGCGGTTCATTGTATCGATACGGTCAAACGCTCCATCCATGTTCATAACACCAAGCCTGCCTAACGTATTACGAATTAATCCAAGGACCTGATTTGCAACAATTATCGCTTTCTGCCAACCCTTAAAACCAGCCTCCGCTTTAGCAATATGCGAATGGCTATTTTGTATAGCTTTATTGAATTTTTCCTGCTGATTGTTAGCTTGCTGTATTCCGTTATCAATCTTGTCGAAGCCATTTTTCGCCGCATTAAATTGATTGTCACTGAAAGCACCTTGAAAATGCTTATTCATGTTATCAAATTGCTGTGTTGTCTTAGAAGCGTTATCTTGAATTTTCTGCAATGTAGCAGTTACTCCGTCATACATCTGTATAGATGTTCTTATGGACCCCATATCTCACCTACTTTCTTTTGGCTTTTCTTTCAGCTTCCCGGTCTGCTTTTATTTTCTTCTCGACCGCTGCGATGACAAAAGCTTTTTCTTCATCACTCATTCCCAAGTATTCGGCTGGTTTCCAATGTAATTTATGAATACAGTAATAAAGAATGCTTGCCTCTCCATCGGTCTCAATTAGTTTTTTGCTTCATCAACCAGTTCTTCCATATCAGTATTAAATCCGTTTATTTCCTGCACTTTCATGATAAGGTCAGCATATTCTCCGCTCAAGAGCATGACTTTTAACAGGTTGTCAGCTCCCATAACTCCATAGGAGTTCTGTAATACAGCATCATTCAGATTAGGGTATATAATGCATCTTGCAGTTATTTTACCAAGGTATTGGTTAGTATCTGTCTCAGATGTGAATCTCCCTTTCTGACCCGGCACCGGAATTCTTTTTGTACATGATTTGCGAATATCTTCATCTTCCTTTGAGGAGATGCAGCACAGTTCCCATTCCACCGGTTTTCCTTCCTTGTCCTGAAATCTCTTCGATGCTATATACTTTACATTTTCTTCTTTTATTGCATTTTCGGCAAAAAAGAAACTTAAATCACTCATGATATTTCCTCCATTTATTTAAAGTAAGGCTCACCATCAGTTTAGATAGTAAGCCTTTGATTTATTGTAACATTCCAGGTAATAAATTAAATCTAGTTGGCATTTCCCAATCTTCAAAGGTGAAATCCATTTCCTCGTCCAGATATTCGGCATCAGCATCAAACTTCGCTAAAATGCCACCATCAATATTACATCCTTTTAAGATAACTGTCTGACTTCCAATGGTTGACGTAGGATCTTCATTCGTAATCATGATATCAAAATAAACATCCTGGCCAGTCGACTTATAAAGATATAGTAATTCACGGAAAATACTTGTGTTGTAGTAGAAGGTTGCACTACCAGTGCCTTTCCAGCCGGTAGTCTTGTTGCCTTTTCCGGTTTTACCGAGAATAGGTATTTCAGCCTTTGTTTTTTCTACTTTGGCTTCTAAGTTGATCGCTTGCATAAAATTATACCGGTTTCCCTGAATAGTTACATAACACTCTCCAAGAGAACCACTAATAGCATCCTCTGCATTCATATATGCCATGTTCTATACGCCTCCTTTCCTTAGTTAACGGTAATTATCATGTAAAGTTTCTTCATAGCAGATACCGGTGTTATTGGACAATCAACAACAACGCTGTCCTTTGCATTTCCAGCAGCTACAATAATGTCAGCGGCATCATACTCTTCTATGGCTCCTAATGTAACTAATACATTGAGGTAGCTTATAATATCATTCCACAGTGACATTCTGCCGGCCTTGTTATTTTGGATGTTACCCAGGTATTTAACGCAGAACAAAGCTGCAATATCATTCCCGACTTGATCCAGTACTCTCATAACCTGATTACTGGAAAAATCGCTGCTTTTATCTTCAGTGAAGGTTGTTAAGGAGTTGATATCGTTCAATATACGAGCACTATCCCCAACCTTATGAAACATCAATTCGCCGGCTGTAATCCCGGCGGATAAAGCTAACTGGCTGTAATTTGTATCTATAGTAAATTCGCCGTCATACGCCTTGTTTGTAAGGTCTGCATTCACTGCACAGGAAGCTTCCCTGCCGGCCAGCCAATATACCAGGGAATGCGCCGGGAAGTCTTCCGTAACGTCGGTAACCGCATTCTTAAGATTTATTACACCCTCATGATTAGCTGCTGTTCGATAGACAAGCGTCTGGAACTTAACCCCGACATCTTCTCTCATGCGCTTTGTAAAAGCCACAAACAAGGAAATAACCGCTGCTGAATCAGACGGGCAAGCCAAGATATTAAAAGAATAGCTTTCTATCTTAGTTAAAAAACTCTGATAATCCATTCCGGTTACCGCATCCCCATTTGTTCCACCTATAAGAGGAGTTCCTGCCGTAACAGCAAGTGTGGCTGTTTTAATTGGCTCTACATAGTCATTAGAAACTAATTCGTCTGCCTTAGCTACTGTTTGTACATCTACTAAAACGGCATCCAGATATGTAGACACATCAAACTTATCCGCATCATCTGCATTTACGGCAATAACAGTTTTAAGGTCATTTCCGCGTACTCCTTTATGCTTTGCTTTCACAAAATCATTTTTCGCTTCTGTACCACCATTTAGCTTATAAAAATAGCAGGTCTGAGCATATTTAAATAAATCTCTTAACCCTTTAAGTTTTCCATTGGTATATGGATATCCAAAAAGTTTAAGTGAATTCTTTTGGAAGTCTTCCTGTGTCACCGTAAACACTTCGCCATCTGTTCCCCAGTCCAGTATTAGAGGAAATGCTACGAATCCTCTGTCGGATAAAGAAGCAGATGCACTAGCAGCACTTACAAAATTTATATAAGCACCAGGAAGGACCTTATTTTGTGATGTAAAAGTTCCACCACCTAACATTAAATCACCTTACCTTTCAGGAAATTATTAAGTATTTCCTCTACTTCTGCCATAGAATAAGACCTGTCATCCACCAGGAGGGCGTTGATCAGGTCTTTCTTTTCAGTGTATTTTTTACTTTTTAATAATTGTTGTTTTGTGAATGTAGCAGGTTTTTCGCTCTCACTCACAGCAGGTTTGACTTTTGCCATATTATCCTCCTATTCCATTATGAACAGATATGTTTTGCATTCTCTCAACCTCTTCTTTGGTTAAATATGCATAATAGTTATACTGAACAAAATAATGCAGCACTCCATCAACGATTTCATAACTCATTCTCGTGCCACGCTTTAAACTGTCTCCGGATGTTATATATTCCAGTCCGGCCAGCTTTGATGCTGCGTCATGCATTTCTGCATTCTTATCAGCAGTACCGGGGAAATAATGAACATCAAACGAGTGCTCCAGGTAGTAACGGTTATTAAGAACTTGCTTTTGGCTTGCCCTTAGGAGTTTTACATAAAAGCATGGCTCCTGAAAGTCTTGTTCTACTCCTTCGGTGTATGTAACAGCATTGTCATCAAACAGCGAATCAATCTTTATTGTAATGCCATTAATAATATCATTTACCATCTAGTGCCTCCTTAAGGAAAGCTTTTAGTCTCCTTTCAATAATTGCAGGACCTTGAGATTCCATTTCTTCTTCAGTAATCTTTACCATGAAGTTTCCGTCAACCCATCCTATCTTATCCTTTAAATAGATTCTGTGACCTGTATCAACCCAAGATGCATAGTTGACGGGGTTAGTAATTTCAATCTCATATATTTCTCCAACTTTTTTTACTTTTAATAAATCAATATGTTCTTTAATTTTATCTTTACCGTCCCCGGTTCCAGTGGCCGCCTCACTCTCTTTAGATGAAGTCCATCCTCGCCTTAAAGTCCCACCCTGTTTACCTGTATGGGGCGTAAATGACACCTCTTTTCCGTCCTTAGTGGTGAATTGAACAGGTTTGTCATAAGTTCCTACTGGGGTTTTACCAATTAGCTTGGACAAAGCTATTGCAGCCAATTCTTTTACCATCTGTTCATTAAATTGCTGCATGTCTTCTTCCTGAAGCTGTTTAAGCTGTTTTTCAAACTCCTTCAGGCCAGATACGTCAACCTTTAATCTAATAGCCATTAAGCCCACCCCCTAAACAATTCTAAAACTATCTCTTGATGAGTATTATATACAGCCGGCACTCCACTATTTTTATATTCCGTTGTTCTGCCTCGGCCAGATATTATCAGTTTTGAGCCAGGCTTAATATCAAGCTCCGGAGCAATGAAAACCTTTATAATCTGAGTAACAGCATTTGCCGCTTCCGTCTGATCTGCCTTCTTATTGCTGGAGTATGATAACCGGCACGGCTTATCCTTGTATGTAGTTGTTTCCTTGCTGACCATTTTCTTTGTATCAGGGTCTTTTTCCTGTTTGTATTCAATTACTGTACAAGTGGAATCATACATGCTTTCTATGGCTTTTCTGGCTTGCTTGATAGCTACACTAATCATCGAAATGTCACCTTTCTAAATCTTCTTAGCTGAGCTTTATAATCCTTTAACAAATGGTCTTTGAACTCAGACGTAGGACTTTTAAAACTGGTTGAAGTATCTCCTTCCGTTATAGAGGACACTATCCCCAGGGGCGTAGTTTCTTCCCCTGGAGCTTCATTCCTATATAGGTCTATAGCCATTCGGTATGCTGTAGTTTCAAGTGCTTTTGGTAGATCTGTTAGGTTGCAGTAATTTAATATGGTATCCTGTGTATCATCCATGGCAAATTGCAAAGGTATATCTTTTGATGTATCAGCGGCATCTAATCCCAACAGTTTTTTAAACTTGGAAAGTTCTAGCATTATATCAGCTCCTTAATAAAGGCGCCGATTACTCAGCGCCGTCAGTATTATTATCGTTACTAAAAACACTTGCGAGAAGGGCTAACAGATCCGCTTTGTTTGCCCTCTTATCATACTCGATGCCTTTTTCATCAAGCATGGCCATAATTTGCTTATTAGTAAGTTCTGTCGTCTCTGCTTTTTCTGCCGCTACTTTCTTTTCCTGTGCAACAACATGGTCATGCAGTCTTTTTACTCTATCCTCATATACACCCATGGTCAATCCTCCTTAATCTACTTTAAACATAAACTTAACAATTCTAATCTTCTTAGGATCGTATACACGATTCCAGTTAGCACCAGTAGCCAACTCTTTGAGATCAGGAAACTTCTTTTTAAGCCCGTCAGCTGGTTCAACCCATTTAACTCCACGTGGATGCAGGATAGAAATACGTCTATTTACAAGAATGTCTTCACCTGCAAGCGATAAACCATTTCTAACTAGTTCTGTTTCTTTAATGTCTTTATGTTTACCATTTCCCCATGCAATTGCTCCAGCTCCAAATAAATAAGCCTCTGACGCTCCTGTCTCTGTATCGAACGCCATGCTATCATCAACAATAACCCTTTTATTCATGAAATACGGAACCCTAGTACTTCCTTGTGATTCTTGTCTGTATTCAATAAGGTCATTCTTTGCAAGTCTGGTTTCTGTCATACTATGCATCATTACACCGGTTAATAAATCTTTTGCATCGCCCATTAATTGATTCGCATCCAAGAAAGACGTACCATTGATTAGCGCTGCATTTCCTGTTTTTCCAGTAATATCATACACTTTTTCTGTCATGTTAGATGCAGCAAATACACCATCTAGTGTAGTTAATAACACGCTTTGATACTGTCTATTCCAGTAAGCAGCAAACAAATTTGCTATTGCCCTCATAGGATCATCTCCTGACAATAAAGCTGCCAATGCGTTTGCACCATATGATTTTACAAAACCCAATTTACGGGCAATATCTTTGTCTGAACCAATGTTTCCCGGGCTAGACTCACCCTCGTCATCCATAACTTCTAAATCACCTTCAAGATCATTCCAGAATGGCATATTAGCTGTTAAATTTGGTCCGCTTGCAAGATCATCAAACTCTACACTATTTTCAGCAATTCCACTCTGAATTAATGCAGAAAGCTCCATAGTTCTATTAATAGTATAAGGTGTAAACACCCCAGGTTGAATAACATCTATTACTCTTGTAATATCAGGCATAATTTATATCTCTCCTTTTCTTATAGTTTGTATCCAGCCGCTGCAGCCAGTTCCTTGGCCTGGACCGGATTATCTCTTAATAGTTTCCCTTGCTCAGTTAGATTAAAAGTTTCCTTGGCAAAAGGATTCTTTCCGGTGTAGTTACCGCCACCGGCAGGATTGTACTCTGTTCCGTTTTTACCGGTTTGGAATAAGTGAGCCAGAGTCTTGTCTTCTTTCATTGGTTTAAGAACATCCTCAATTCCAATTGGCTTTCCTTCTTTGTCGAAGTTAAACTTCTCAAGCCCGCCCTGCTTATAAATCAAGTAATCCGGATCCACGACACCTGATTTGCTTAACTGTTCTTTCAAGGCATATGTCTTAGAAGTATTGGTAGCATCCTCCTGAAGCTTTTGAATTGTCTTCTCATGCTCCTTGATAGTGTTCTGCAGAGTCTCGTTCTCAGCATTATCCTCTTTCAGGTCTTTGATGGTATTATTGGCTGTCTTTAGCAGCTCATTTATATCATTGAATTCTGACTTGGGTACTGCGTGTTTGGGAAACTCTGCGTTGATTTCCTTTGTAAGAGATTCTGTATCAAGGACACCATCTTTTGTGTGTTTTGCGATTAAATCTAATAACCATTGCATAAATTATTCCTCCATAGATTTTTATTCCCGCTCTCCGGGTATTGGGATTCAGCCGTTATTCTCCGGCGGAGTAGTAGTTTTACGTCATTACGGACATAAAAATAAGACCGTAACCCTGGTCTTAAGGGAAATTACTGGATCACCTAACTTTTCTCGCTTTTTATAGGTTCTACGCATCAAGTTTAAATCACCTCCTCGTTTCATGAATAATAAAAGCACCTACCTAAGTAAGTGCCTGTATTTTAAAATAACTTTTTAATTAATGCCTTATATATCTTATCATCAACTTCTATAAGACTTCTTTTGCCGTCCTTAAACTGAATCGCCATCTGATAAGTTCCCTTACTTTTGGCCGATAAACCACCTGCTAATAACCCTACTGGGCCAAGCAAAGCACCTCCAACTAAACCTCTTGTCACCCCACTTGCAGCACTTTTTCGATGTTCATCAGTGATTAATTCATATGCTTCAATATTATTTTTATCTAATTGAACTGGATGCCATCCACTAGCAATATATAAACTTCCAAAGCTATTTGATACGAGAAATCCCTTGTAATCACCTGCTATTACCTTATTCGCCATGTTATGTACCTCCTTATGAGAGTATTATAATACATGCGGTATATATTGTAAACTATTTGTCTCATAAAAAAACACCTATCGTTATGATAGATGGTTAATTACATAGTTGCTATTAATTTGTTTGCTTCTTCTTCGGTTATTTCACTGTAAGAGTCATAAACCGGACTTTCTGGGAATTGATACTGAGACATAATTCCAGTTCTTACCCAGCCTCTTTCCTTATCATATTTAAAACTTTTTCTGCCTTCAGAACGAATAACAGTTCCCCTGCGTTCAAGGTCATTTAAAACATAGTATCTCACTTGTTTTTCACCCTTTCAATATTTTTAGGAAATGCTAATTTACTAGAAAGTTCAATCATCTGGTCTTCAATACCCAGATATTCTTCTGATTCATCATCTAATATTTTTCGTTGTTTCTCATAAAGTTTATGCAACTCTCCATTTTTTAATTTAAAGCTTTCTGGCGTATGGTATTGCATTTCAAAAACCTGGCCATTCGGAGCCTTGATAAAGGTATTTATACCATTATAAGAACTATCTGGCCCCCATGTATTCTTTATCCTAATTGTATTATAGCCTTCCTGCTCAAATTTATCAATTACTTTCAAGGTCTTATCTGACAAATTATCAGCACCGGCTCCTAAGGTGTATCGAATAATGTCTTTAATTTCATATTCGTTACCGTCTGGATTAAAATTCTTTCTGACTTTCTCAAGAAAAGATTCCTTTGTCTTAATTCTATACTCAATTCCCATTGTATCCATACCAGTAGTTTCTGCTACTTTCTTGACTTGAGCTGATATATCTGTCTCATTCAATACAGCTTTATCATAATATGTCATTCCTTTAACTTGTGCTTTTAAGATACCGTATTCTGTTTCATCAGTATATTTTATATCTTGGAACTTATCAAGAGATTTAGGAAGATTCTCTGCACCAAGTCTTTGTTTATACTTATCGAACTGCTTTTGATCAGCACCGGCATTCTTAAGTTTCTTTTCATTCAGTTCAGCTTGTTGATTTCCTTTTACATGCTTTTCATACCATTCTGGATAAGTCATTTTATCATCCACATACATAGTCTTGCCGGTAACAGGATCCCTCGCAGCTCTCTGCCCGGTTAAGATGTCATCTAAATCAGCAAAGTAAGGTGCTGTAGTTGACCTGCAATTTGGGTGAAATGGATTAGCTGTAACTCCTATCTTATAATCACTCATTTTAAATACTTTTCCGTCCATAGAGCGGCATACAGAGGAAGTTTTTAAATCAAGAGTAGCTACTACCTTATATTCTTCTACTCCTAAATCTTTAAAACAGTCTTGTCTTGATACTGAACTCATAGCTGCAGATTCCGTCATAACAAGCCGTCCTGCAACCTTTCGGCTAGTATCAAACTTATCCGATATGGTTTTAATTAATTTGTCTGGAGCGTCACCTCTGATAACACTTTGAGTAAGCTCCCTATGCAGTGTGTCAATCAGTTGCTCTTTGTTGGACCATATCCTGTCACTGAAAGTCTTATTATCCACCGTCCAGGGCTTTGACATTACCTTCTTGATCGTAGAAGTATCAAGCTTTTGAATATCCCATCCGGTATTAAATCCTTTTTGCGTCTCATAGGCCGTCTTATAATATCCTTCCGTATAAATCTCCTGAAGTAATTCCGGCACCTTGATTTCTTGCGTCTTGGCCAATACTTCAATCTGTTGTTGTATCTCCAACTGAATAGCCTGTAGTTTCGATATATGGGCCCTTGCAGAAGCATTCTCAAGTTCTTTCACCCATTGCTGATTTATAGCATTCTCTTTACCATACCGTATGTATTCTTCTAAAGTCCATTTTAATTCCTTCAATTCCTGATTCGACAGCATTTGCTTTGCTCGTGTCAGCGAAACCTCATTGTTATCTGCTAAACGCATATACCAGAGTGTTATCTTATCCTGTACGTTCCTTGAAGCCTTTGCGTATTGTTTAACTAGCTCGGCATAGTATTTATCACCTTTATTAAGCAAGGCCTCCTGAAGGATTTCAAAGCGTTTCTGCCAGTACTCATCATTTATCTTTGCCATCGTTATTCACATCCTGTTCCTGTCCAAATGTAGCCTTGTACTGATCTGCATCATTTAATGCCGCTTGTTGCTCTTTCTTGATCTGCTTCTCTTCCTGGTCAGCATCTTCTACCCATGGATGATTTTTTTGGATAGTCTTATCAGAAATAACCCCTTTACTTTGTCCAGCTATTGTGGCAAGCTCTAAATCGTTTGTAATAGCTGTTCTGGTCCACGTTTGAATGATTGACTTGCATTCCACATTCAAGTATTTGCAAATCGCTCTAATAAACTCACCAAAGGCAAGCTTAAACTCTGTTTCCATTAGGCCAGCCTTCAACTCCAAAAGAGAATACAAATATTTAAGAGCTACCCCTGAAGCATTGCCGAAAGCCTCCGGCTGTGGATCAACTCCCTGCCCTTGCTCAAAGATAGCTTTCCTAGTGATTTCAAGCAACTTTTCTCTAGCTTCTATCGGAATATCAATAGTGATGGTACTAAGCCCAGGCTTGCCTTCTTCATCATCCAGCTTTACTGTCTTATACTTTTTTAAATCCTGCAGGAATGGTGCAAGGTCAGTACCACTGTACCCCGATAGCACAAAGATAATCTCCTGGATATCTTCCAGGTCATTAACAAAGCCCGAAAATACTTTGTCGTATGTATCTATCAATTTCTTTATGTTAACAAGGTCACTGGTATTGATGTTGTTATTAAAGAATGGTATAAAAGGAACCTGCCCATAATCATGAGGGTAGGTATCTTCTACAGTTGATGTTCCATCGACATAGTTGTTAAACATTGCATAAGATTGCAAATCCTCTAAATTATCGGATGACTTTTTTCGATACGCCTGACATTCTACATCATTCCAATATTGATAAATGACATATGTTTCTCCGTCCGCATCATCCAATTGTTCATATACCCTAAGGATACCGCTAAGCTTTTTCTTAAGGTCCGAAGTCCATATCGGAATAATCTGCTTAGAATCTACCACTCCATACTCAAACTCTCCCTCTGAATTAACCCAGTAGTGCAGCCATGACACAGAACAGTTAGAAGAATTAATGCAAAGGTCTTTTGTAGTTTTGGCATATTCATCACCCAATACCTCTGTGATCCGTTTATTAACTTCCTCTTTACCGATATCAAACAAAGGCGGAGCAGTGAACATGTAAGCCGCTTTTTGATTCACTAACAGACCATGGAAGTTACGCGGTATTCGATTGTCAGCATTGCGAAGAGGGTTGTCCATGTCTTCCTTTTCTGCCTTGGGTTTATCTTTTAATATATCATTCTCATTCCGGTAATACCTTTCAGCTGTGGCTGCATTCACAATAAATTGTGCATGTCCATCCGCATATCTCTTAATAATCTTTTTTATTGTTTCTAAATCTATGTTTCTCACCTGCCTTTATTTTAAAATCGATACACCACTATGTTGTTTAAGATTAGATACCTCATAATCATCCAAGGCATACCAAATTGCCGATAGGGTATGAGGGTCAATATTGAATTCATCTTCGATTATTTCTCCATCCTTATCAACTTTGAATGTTAGATCCTGTAATTCATCAATAGTGTTAACACAGTTATCTAAGCAAATAATCTTTTTAAATCGTTTTACTTTCTTGGTATACATTGCTCTTGAACCCTGGAACTTCTTGCAGGCCTTCATTCTATAACCTTGCTGCTTGTAATACTTTATTGCTTTAGGTTCTGCACAATCAGCCTTTATGATTTCCTGTGTTTGTTTGAATTCAGCAATGTCCTTATCAATTTCTGTATCATCTTTTCCTTTAGAATAATATTCCCAATATATATAAAGAATTTTGTTATCGTGGTCAATTGCCAATCTTAACAGGGCATTATATGAGACAACAAAACCGAAATCCATACCATTCTTAAGTAATGGATTCTTTATCTTTTTAATTTCTTCCATCCCTTTTTCATATGGCATAGTCTCAAACTGTGGAAATACTAATAATCCATTTACACCAAATCTACCTTTTCTAGCTATCCGGTATAGATCAGGATCATGCTTTTCTAAATCATCCAACTGTTCAATATAATCTTTTGGCACAAAAAAATTATCATCAACAGTAGAGTGATGATAATATGTTTTATTTTTTATAATTATCCTTTTCCTATAGAGCTCTTCATCATCTAATATAAATACTTTTTCTTTCTTGTCTTGAAAGAAATATTTATAACACCAATTACCCTTGCTTACTGGATTGGTTGATAATATAATATGATTACTTAACGTTGGATGTCTTAATCGCCCTGTGATCTCTTTAAATCCTGCATACTTTACCTCTGAGCATTCCTCTATCCAAACTATTGATACACCATTTAGTGACTTTAACTTCGCTGGTTTATCCATACCTTTGAATATAATTTTGCTTCCATTCTGGAATCTTACTTGCATTGGCGATGTAGTAAAGGATATATAATCATCTACTTCCATTGCAGTAACAACCTCTTGAAGTAAGTCAAAGCACGAATCTCTTATTGTGTCATATACTTCTCTAACAACCAGTGCTTTACGTTTCTCTTCTAGCAGCTTTTTAATTAGTTTAACTGCCACGTGATAACTTTTAGATGATCCATAACCGCCAGTTAACAAATAAAACCTATGATTCCAGTCATCTACAAAATCAAAGAAATGGTCATTCAATGCAAAATTAACCTGTTTTGTATCATCCATTCTTTTCACTTGCCTTTGTAAATGTTATTTGAATTGGCTTATCTTTATCGTTACTAACCTTATCTTTAAGTATGGCAATTCGTGCTTTTTGCTCCTCTGTAGCAAGCTCCCAATTCCTATTAAGCAGTTCATCATACTGTTTAATCATGCCTTCTAAGGTCTTCATAGCCCTGGATTGGGCATTGAGGAATGTAGCATGTTTATCCCAGGCCTGCTGTACTTCCCATTTATTTTTCTCTGAAGTCTCGCCATATCCATGCTCTATCTTTTCTATTGTCTTATCTTCCTGATCCCTGACATACATAAGTTTCTGTGCACGAATTATTGCAGTGTACTGCAGCTGTATGTTATCCCATAACAGGTCCAGTGAATCCGCCGATTGAATAGCGCCCATGATTTCCCTGGTCTCTTCCGGAAGCCATTTAGCAAAAAAACCATGTTTCTCCGCCTTCTTGTTTCCAGGAGGCCCACCGTTCGCATTCTTATTACCTGGCTGACCGCCTTTGTTCCTTTTTGCAACGTTGCGCTTATCTGATTGCAACGTTGCGTTCCATTTATAGCGATTCTTCCACGAACGCACAGTTCCTTCTGGAATATCTAATTGACTTGCAATCTCAATTAGCTTCAATCCTTTTTGGTATAGCTCATGAGCCTTCTCGGCTCTTTTATCTGGTGCTCTAGCCAATCAGGCTCACCTCCATTCGTCGGTTTTGGGTATAGAAAAAGCCCATAACTTAAAGTCACAGGCTGTAATTATTTATAATATTATATTTATATATGTTTGTACAATTTTTTTTAAAATGGTATTCTAAATATTTAATTATTAAATAAACTAATAATCCAGCAATAATTTCCTGCAAAATACCAATAAAAGAATCATACATTTTTACTTAATCTCCTTTTACAATAGTATCTCTAATTATAACCAGATTATTTTTTTTCATACATTAATGAAAAGCACCCCAAGGGATGCTCTGTTTTATTTGCATGTGACGCTATAAAATTTCTTCTAGAATATCCGCTATTTCTTCACTGTAAATTTCTCTAATGAAATTATTAGCTTTATGATTTTTAATAATATCGTCCATTACCTCTTTTATTTCATTTAGTACATCATTTTTATTTGTAAAATTACTTGCCACAAAACTATCTGCCAAAAATTCATTAATGTTTTCAAACCACATGTTTTCATTTTCAGCGTACTTACTACTTGTATCTTTATTTAGGCTATTATATTTCATATACAGTTCATTTATTTTATTATATCGATCCATGCTATATTGAGATTCTATAGCATGTCCAAATTCATGCATAACAACAGCTTCTACAAACGATTCCAAGCCGGCTACTTTTATATATTTCATGGCGTTACCGCCTCCTGATATGTATATTAGCAACCGCCTTAGGTCATAGATCCCCGTCTGATGTTCTCTCATCTTTTTATGATTTAAGGTAATGCGTTTTTTTGACACGCTGTATTGCCCTATATAGGAGTATTCTTCACTTAAAAACGATATTCCACCTACTTCTTCAAAGGTTGGTACCGGACGAGTAAACCCATTAATTTCTGAATAATTTGGCAACTTCCCTCTAAGATTACGCCCTGCGATAATATCCTTATTATGCTCATACAATTTTATTGTATATAAATCCCCTATTTCATTTATAATAATTTCTGGGTACTTTTCCATGCAATTGGAGAACGTCTCTATTATAGCCTCTATTTGTTCGGTCGAAAAACCTTTCTCCGCATTTTCAGTAAACAGAATACTTGTCTTTCTGTTGTTTGAATAATTTTTTTCTATGCAATTAATTTCTTTTAATGTATCTTCCATTATTTTCTCCCCCTACTTATCACCTATATACTAATGCTACCACATGCATCAATATTTAACAATAATAAAAGGCACCCTGCCGAACCAACAGAATGCCTTTTGGGGAGTACAAATAATAATAAGGGGTTATTATGCTCTGGGGGAGCAAAGCGATTACTAAGCTTTGACACCTAATAACCGCCAGGAGGGTTCTCAATGACAACCTTCCATAATATGATTTTATCACATAATTTGATGTTTTTTATGCAAGTTGCTTTATTTGTAAATAAATTGGTAAATATTACTTTTTTCTTACGGTTGTAACATGCATGTTATTGGTAATTGCTGGATTCCATTTCATAATCCTTACAATTTCCTTAAATTGGATTTCAGGGCTTGTATTTCCTGATTTTGTATTGTATAATTATGGTATCAAAATAAGAAAGGGGTTTTCATTATGAAGAATCTAAAAACGATTATTGCAACACTGCTAATTTTCACAACTGTACTAAGCCCTATGGCTAGCGTAAATGCATCGGCTAAAGCGGCATCCGTTAAAACATCTACTACTCAAGTAGCACCACTGGGATTTGACTATTTAGATCTCGGGGAAAAAACTATTAGCAATGGCCAAATAGGTATGTGGAGCGGCACGAATGATGCGGGCTATTTAATACCTAAAGGTGCTAATATAATGTTCCAATGCAATGCCAATCAGTATTCTTATGTAGATATGATAATTTATAAAAAAGGCGCTGATGGACAGTTTTATGAATTTTTCAGTATGCCAGCTACAATTCCTAGTGGCGGTGGTGTTTCTACAGGTCCTGACATCTTGACTGAATCAGGTTACTTTGCATTTGGTATACGTAGTTACAATTTATCCCCTGCAACTTATACCGTTATAATTGGTATGGACTTCTAAGAATATAATAAATCATAATATGAAAGCACAAACTTTTTAAATTTAAATACATATTTAAAGGCTGTCTATTTATTAGGCAGCCTTTTATAATTAAATCTATTTATTAATTTGTATTATGTAATTTCTTATTTTTCTAGATATAACACTTTGATCAAGATGTACATTCTTTGAAATTTGTCTTTGTGTAAGTCCATCAACGAAACGGTATTCAAATATCTGTCGCAATTCACTATCTTGAATATCACTTATAAACTGCTCTATTCTCAATATCTCTTTCCTTGCATTTTCCATTCTATCAGAATAAACCTTTATAAGTTTATCTCTGTCGGCAATCTGTTTAGGATCATCCACCCATACTCCGAAATGAAACTCCGTGTAAGGGAATTCATTAGAAGAACCTCTTACTGTACTATGACCGGTATCAATTTCCTTATCATATTGTTTATCTATACGATTCTGTAAATCTTCCGCTTCTCTTTTTAATTTTCTATACTGGCTCAATTCTTTTTCCGTCACACTCTCACCTCCAACTGTTCATAAACTTTTCAATATTCCTTCATATCCAGGACACATATGAATTCTATACTAAGTTCATAACAACAAGGTTCCCCACCTTGCTAACATAAATTTTTCATAAGTGCCAGCAGAAACCTGCTGGCGCCTCCTCTTTATTAGGATTTTAATTTGTAATGTATAATTTTAATTTGGCTTATTAAAATATTTCGTATGTACGTTTGTCTATGTTGTCAGTTTCCCACTTTAAATCCCTTGGTACTCCAAATAAAATCTTTGTTTTCCCACACTTAGGGCAAGTCATTTCTACTTGTCTAGTAAGAGGTTCTTCACGGTAATGTACCAACCTCCATCTTGTAACCTTATATTCATGCCTACAAAACAGTCTCTTAAAAAACTTTTTCATGTATAGTCCTTTCCGCCTATTTGGCTAAATGATTTTAATTTAGCTTGCTTTTTGATTGTAATTATCTTTTGCTAATTTACACTTAACGCGAATCTTGATTCTTCTTAAAAGCTTTCTTGTCTTTTCTTTATCTTTAAACATATAAATCAACCTCTTTCTCTTTTAATTTTGTTCACTAATTTGTTCCTCTATATCGTCTATATCCATACAAGAATCATATAAAGACTCCAAACTTTTTTTACCCTTCCATGTGTGAGCCAGTTTTATTTCTGCATCTACAAATTTTTTCATTTGGCCTGGGTATCGCTTTATATTTTCGATTGCATGTGTATCCGACATAAACATACATCCCATGCAGCTACACCTCCCCAAGTATTCGTAACAAAAGTGTGGCTCAAGCTTTAACTCTTTTCCCTGTTCAAACATCTTTCCTTTTTCATAGTCTAAGCAAGGACGGTACCAATGGCACGTAAAATCTGCCACTCTTTTAGTTTTTAAAGTTGTGGAGTGATACTCTATTTCTGGTAACTTCGCTCTGCTCTTGCTTTCATCCCTTCGCTCTCCTGATACAAATAAGCATTTAGTACCGAGTATATTTCTATTGGCTCTAATCCACTTATCTGTTATTCCGGTCTTTAAGTATGCCGTGCACCATCGATTTTTCATGTCTGGCCACATAAGACGTTCTGTAAGTAAGAGTTCTAAAAAGCCTTTTGGGTGTTCTAATAATACTGGTTTAACACCTATGAATTTTGCTGTTTGGTAGAATATCTTTATATTTTCCGGATACTCAAATCCAGTATCACAGTAAAGAAGAAATATTTTATTTCTATCAAAGTTCTTTAATGCCCAATACAATGCTCCTGTACTGTCTATTCCATTGCTGTAACTTACAATTAAGCTCGTATAATCACTATGTAAGCCCTCTGGTACAATAATATTTGTTTTTGCCATTTTATTTTTAAGAAAGGGTACCCTTTTATCCGGCCGGAACTGTTCTCCTTTCTTAGCTAAATGATAATTCGTGTTAATCATTTTTAGTAGTTTCTTTCATGCACTCTTGCCAAATATCACATTCTGCAATACATTTTTTCGAATCGTTATAATATCCAAAGCAATAAGGCTTATCATCATCCTCCCAGTCTCCATCCATGATTATTTCATCCGGCGTCTCGAGTTTGCTCCTGATAATATTGCACTCCAGCTCTTCCCTGATAATATCGTTTAGCAACTTATGAAGAAAATCGAATCCTTCAAATTCCTCATCGATCTCAACGGTGTATGTTAATTTTTGCATATGTCTCCTCCATATAGCTTAATAATTCATCCATAGGGTTTCAATTCTTTTCAGTCCACCCTCTGCCTGTGTGTTTTTATGAACCTTTTTCCATCCATTCAGATATTCATCATAAAGAGGGTTGTCGTATCCTGAAAGAAGAATTTGTCCTGGATGATTTCTTAATAAGTCTAACAATTCTATGTGCTGCTTATCCGTCATTTCATGCTTATACAAGTAGTTTTTTCTGGTACTATGTAAGTAAGGTGGATCCGCATAGATGAATACGTCTTCCGTATCGTACCGGCGAATTAGTTCCAAGGCATCCAAGTTTTCAATCTGCACATGTTTTAATCTCTCCGCTGCAAACTTAAGCATTTGTGGAAAGCTATCCCATGCCTTAGTAGTATTAGGACTTGTACTTTGTTGTGAACTTCTGAAACCATTCTTATACCGGTTCGAGCAACCAAATCCCATCCAACAACGTACCGCAAATTTTCTGGCCTTTTCAATCTCATCATCGGAAGAATACCCAGTAAAAGCATTTTCATACTCACTTCGGCTATAAGGCGTTAATTCCAATCTCCTTATTAATTCTTCGGAATGATTCCTTATTACTTGAAAGTAATTTACAACATTATCATCAAGGTCATTTATGGTTTCTATCTTTGCCGGAATTTTATTAAAAAGCACTGCTCCACTTCCAAAGTAAGGCTCAAGATAAACTTTGTGCTCAGGTATGTATTTGCATATCCACGGAGCCAGCCTGTTCTTGGCTCCTGGATATTTTAAAACCGCATTCATGCATCATACTCCTTTCTTCTGAATCTCTTTTAAATGTTCAACCATTGCCGATTTATTTGTGCTTGATTCCACAAATGTAGGCATCCCTGGTATCCATTTATCTTTCACACCCAGCAAAAAGTATTCTTCATGGGCATGTTTAATATCTTCTGTGCGTTCATAGCCTTTGTATGCATGCTGTAAACTAACCCTAATTACAAAGCTTGTATCGTTACTAAAATCATAACGATAATACCGTTCCCCTGTCTGTGGTATATCAATCCATACTGGCCAAGTCTCATAATTATCTATCCATTCCTTACGCTGGTCATTGTTCTTAAGGACTGGAAGCTCCGGTTGTACCGGTTCCGGTTCTTCATTCACCGGAGGCTTACGCATTTCCTTATCAAGCAGAATAATTGCATCAAGTCGCATCTTAGCTTTTCTTCTTCCTGGTGCTATATCATTATTTTTGCGATACATTTCAACATATTCCATTAGCTTATCAAGTTCATCATCCACATCACGGTACGTATACTGTTCCGGATTAGTAAATTCTTTTTCATCTTCTTCATTTTCTGGAATAGTTTGCACCACATCGGCTTCCACGATTTCCAGTTCATCCTGATTGATTTCCGTATTGGTTTTAGGTTTCCATTTGTCACCTCTGACACAGTAATCTAGTTCAGAAGAATCATGATTACAACATCCATTTATATCCCATCCGCAAGTATCACATGGAAATGTATCAGTGCCTGGTTCAAGAACAATTTCTTCTGATTCATTTACGATTTCAGCTGTATCGTTTACAGATTTCGGTTCTTCGTCATCTTCCGGCTCCTCCGGGGAAAGAGTTGCTAATCGGGCTTTATGCCATTCATACTCTCCCTCGAAGCGTTCAATACTGGTTCGGAATGTTGGTTTCTCATCCTCATTTTCAATGGTTATGTATCCGGTTCCCATGTTGTAAGCATAATAATTAAATCCAAAAACATGACAACAGATACCATCTATATCTGCAATGACCATATCCATTTCAACCATTTCAGTTACTAGGGATTCTATAATTGTACTCCAGGTAGCTCCATAAGCTTTACCATTCAGCTCAAAAGTGGGGATGTCTGGTTTCTTTTCTTCAGGTCTTTGCGCCGAACTGTTACATTCAATTTTACATTCTCCATGCTTTATACAATTCCAACAACAGGAAGCACTACAGTTTTCTCCGTTCAAGGTTGTAATTTTAGCTGATTCCGGAAGAGTACAATCGTATTCCGCTCGATGTATACACTTACCGGATGATTTTGTTATATCCCGTTCTGATACATTCTTCTGTTGCGCGTCGCAACGACTTTGTTTTATTTTTCTGATTTCCTTTACAGTAGTATCAGGATTTATTTTTTCTATTTCTCCATCTGTCATAGTAAGCATTTCTTGAAGCTTACCACTACCATAATCTAAATATTTATCCATTAGTACTGGAGAATTTCCATCAACGCTGAAACGATCATTTATAGCCATGAATCTTGAAACAGTACTCTTTGACATCTGCAACCTGTCTAAAGCAAAAGCCCAAATACTATCGTAACCGCCTTTTAAGTACGTTTCATTATCTCTAATGTCTTTCAGATAAAATCCTATGGCTACAAAGTTTCTTGAGCAGCCATTCAAATTACTTTTTATAATATTTTCAGCATCAGTTAAGCCGATATTTCTATAACCGTCCCAAAATTTGTTTTTATTTACTTCTTCATCCACGTTTATCCCTCCCTTAACAAACACCTTTTATGTACGAAAACCTCCGATTTATGACTTGTCTTGCTGTAGTGGAAATCTTTATTATTAGCTTCCGATTCGCTAAAATACTTATCGCATATGATGCATTTATGGGCTTTCGCTTTATTAATAATCGATTCAGTATATAAACTATCTTTTTGGCCTATCTTCGCCTTAGGCAATGTTATTCACTCCTTCCCTATAATCTTTATTAATTACCTTGCAAATTTCCAGGAGGATTCTATCGCACAGTTCGAATGGAAATCTCTCCTGTAATTCATGACATTCTTTAACTAAATTCTGATAATCCTGCTCTGTTTTACTGTCTTTAAATTTTGTATACAGTAGATAAGTATGCTTGAATATTAATCTTACTTGTTCAGAAGTTGGATTATTTTCAATATTTCGTCCCATTGTTACACTAATCTCCTTATTTGTTACACTATTTTTATCTCTGTTACACCATGGGTGTAACCTCTGTATCCATTGATTTTACTAGCTTTTTTTAAGGTGTTACACCTGTTACACCATTTTTGAACCAAAAACAAATTATAAAAACTAATATTAAATATTTGTATTTTATATAGATTAAAATATTTTCTATTGTTTCAGGGTGTAACATGTGTAACGGTGTAACAACTATCTTATTCCTTGTCCATATATAAACGATTTTTTTAAGTTTTCCGGATTACGACAAACTCGCCTTATTGGCTTAATTTCATATTCCAACAAAGCTTTATAGATGCGGTCAGGAAGTAAAAATTCATAAGCTTCAGCAGCGATTTTTATATGTTTTTCTTTTACAATTTTATAATATTCAAAAGCTTCATACTCAGCTTCAAATACCTTTTCACTATATTTTCCTATATGACCTATGGATGCTTTGTACGTATTCGCTTTAGTTAATTGAACTCCTGGCAAAAGCCCGTTTCTACTTGTGCATGATGCAATTAAGCTATTTAAGCTTTTAGGTAAGAAACAACATGTTTCTGGTGAATAGATTTTTTCACCGATTGAAAATAAATCTTTATCAAGTTGTAATTTAAATTGTTTGGTTCCATACACGTTGTCAAAATACCATTGCTTAAACTTAATATAACTTTTCCATTCATCGCATACTTTTGCATATCCATTAGCACATCTATTGATCATTGAATTCCATGTTGCCTTTGCATCTTTTTCTGTATACATAACACCCTCCCTTAGTTAAAAGGTAATTCTTCTTGTTCATCTTCAGATATTTTCATAAACCCTTCTTTATCCACGTTATCATCTAATATCTTGAGATAAACACACCTGCTAAGTGAACCGTTTAATCTTTTAGGCTTTGTATTTTTACCGCCTTGTCCTTCAATAAGCCCCTGTTTTTTAGCCCAACTAAGGAAAGCTTTACTTGAAAAGTTTCCACGTTCACAAATTCTATTAAAAATATTATTTAAAATAATCACGAACTCATCTTCTATACAACCCCAAATTTCACCTTTATATTCTCCATAGTTATCCGGCTTAAATTTGTTCATATTAACCGCAACTTCTCCCATGATAAAGTCATAAGCCCGTTCATTTTCAGAGACTTCTCCTTTATTTTTGAGAAGATCCACACAAGTATTAAAATCCAAGTATTCTCCATCTTCAAATATGTAATCCGTTGCAATTTTATCGGCGGTGAGCAAAATACTCATAGGTAGAGTTTGCTTTTCTTCCTTTTCCACTGCTAATTCCTTGGCTCGATCATTGATTCGATTCAAAAAATCTTGCTGCATATCTTTGATTCTGGTCAAGCCGATTTAGTTAATAGCATCAATAAATTTAGTGCCACAAAAACCATAATTCTGTTTAATAGTTTCCACAATGTAGTTACCATTCTCAAATATGTATCCGTCACCCATTTCAACGTCAATGATACGGTTTACTGCCCCGCCCTGCATGGTTTCCGTAACCAAGGAATGCTCTCCATTTGTCAGGATTACATTTCTCCATGAAGTGGATTTATTAAGTCCTAATGTCGCATTAGCCCTATCCTTACCCTTTCCGGAACAAAGCATATACACCAGCTCCGAAAAGTCTCCGGAATATTTATCTTTCAGCTGTGCCATATCGTCTATAAGCATAGGAAAGTTGTTTAAAAAATCCAATCTAAGCTCTAATGCCGTCACCGTACTCTTTGGATCCGTAACATAGTCATTACCTCCTGGGTAAGCCCAAACACTTGCAGCTAACATAATAGCTACAGTTTTACCTTTACCGGTATCTCCCCAAAGATTGATTATGAAAGGAAGTGCATTTAAAGGCTCAATTAATGCACTGGCCAGACTTCCGATAATATATATCTTAGGTTCGAACCGGCCGGACTTTCTTATTTTCCGTACTAAATTCATCCATGTATCTTCATTGCCAAATTCGAGAATACTCTCATATGTTTCTTTAAACCTGACTTCATTATCAAAGATGATACCCTTTCCATACGGCATAAACTCACCTTCAATCCATCCAAGCTTACTTGTAGACATTTGCGTTCCGATTAGGTCAATATTCATATTTTCAATGTCTGAAAGATACTTAACTAAGTTCCTAGCATTCTCAGAAGTGACACTGATTCCATAGTCGGCCAACCCAACTATTTTGTTGGCTGAGGCAATAACACCTTTGTCAATGATGATTTCTTTCCACTTAGGCCCTTTTTTATAGGCCAGTTTTATCTTTTCTTTTCCTGTCTCTGCGTTAATTAATCTCTGAATTGGCAATATTGGATGATAACAAGCTAATATTTCTCCTCCAAACGGTCCAAAAGTTCGAACACCATTACCATTGGCTATCCAGTTTCCGCAACGCATTTGAGTGTGTTTTCCATCGAAATCAGTTAATCTATCAAGAGTATTAGACTCAATAACTTCTGGTCTATTTTCCTTATCATATTTAACCTTTTCCTTTTTATAAGCTGCTAATAATTTTTCAAATTTGGTTTTTACTCCAAGTTCAGCCGCTCTATCTGTCAATGTAAGCAATAACCTTGCTTTATAAATTTCATCATCCTGTTCCATGATTTCACAAAAGATATCATCTTCAAGGATTGATTCTGCTGTTAAACTATTAATCTCTTGCAAATGGTTAGCACCTCTTTTCCGTGTAATATTCTAGTAAGTATATCTGATACTGCAGCTTGTTTTGACAGTAACACCATACGTATGAAAACGGTTCTGAACTAGCTATAATACCTCTATAAGCTGTAATAATGCTTTGTATTTGCCTTAATTTAGCCTTTTCTTCACGTTCTTTGGTTATTCTTTGACTGCGTTCTCTCTTTGCTTTATTAGCCTTAACCCTGGCTGTAAAACTTGGCTTTTCAGTACCTCCTAAAAGCTCAAAGGCGGTCCAAAAATCACAGTTGTTAAAATACATCGTAATATCAAAAATATCCATACCTAAGTCACATTTAAAGCAATAATACAGTTCGTCCGATACCTTGGCGGTGTAATTCTTCCCATCATGACAAATAGCCTTGCATCGACCGCGTTTTACTTGTACGCCATACCGAATCAGAATGTCTGGAACTGATATTGTAGCTTTTAATATTTCTTTTCTTTCTTCAATCTGTTCTTTGGTCAATATGCTCACCGCCTAGGATTTCTATAATTCGTTTGCCGGTATGTAACTTATCGCAAAATAAAAATTCACATCCATATTTTCGTTCCATTGTTCTCATCACCTTTGCCAGAGTTTCTCCTGTCATGGCCTTAGTTTCAATTTGCTCCCATATCCAGCGGCCAGGCTCCCAATATTCAGAACCATCTTCATCAACTACAAGTTCATCCTCTATCCAGGTTTTAAGTCTTTTCTTTCGCCTTGGGTTTTCCCATGTTTCCACATCATCAATGGATTTAATCTGATTACTATGCTCGATAAGAATGATTAGCTTAATACCATTCTCCTGGGCACGTATTAACTCATTGCGAAACCTATCATGACTTTGACATACATTTGCGCATATCTCAGACAAATTTTGCTTCCGATCTATAATAAGTCTAGGGTTGTCCAGGGACATGTAGTCCCCGGTCCATAATTTTGATACGTAGTACTTAACCCCCTGCAGCTCGAATTCTGCAACGATTTTTTTTATTGCCCTCGCCTTTTCTCTACTGTCAATTTGTATAGTTAAACTCATAAGCACCTCCTAATTGAAAGGAAGCTCCTCGTCGTCAATTCCGCCAGGTATATTCATAAATCCATCTTCATCAGTCAATGGTTCCGGTTGGTTTGTATTATCTTGACCGCCACTTCCTTTACTCTCCACGAATTCGGCACTTTCAACAACAACATCAGTTGTATATATTTTTACTCCGTCATTATTGGTGTACGAACCTGTCTGAATTCTTCCCGTAAGTCCTATTCTCTGCCCTTGCCTGAAGTACTTTTCAATAAATTCTGCAGTTTTGCCGAATGCTACACAGCTAGGAAAATCTGTATCAGGTTGCCCTTCTTTTTTAAACCGCCTATCAACTGCTATACTAAACCTTGCGACGCTTGAACCACCATCGGTATACCGGACCTCAGGATCCCTTGTAAACCTTCCTACTAAACTTACGTTATTCATTTTTGTCCTCCTAGAATATTCTGTTAATAACTTCGAATAGATAAGAATTATCTATTTTAAAATCAGGTTCCTCGCTTTGCTTTTTCTCCATAAACTCTATCGCCCGGTTAAAATAAGCGCTATCAACACCGACAAGCTGATCCTTTAATATCTCTATATCATGCAGGTTAAATTCGTTCAGCTGCAGACACATTTTTAAATATTGCCCTGCATTAATGGTGTATCCACGCTCCAAAAACTTTCTTGTACGAATAATTGAGCAAAGAGGATATTTACTGCCTATGTAATGCAGTTCCTTATTTATGATGCATTCAAGAGCTTTCTGAGGTAGCACGAGATTGTTATCCCAAGAACTCCATGAACAAGTACAATGCGCAAAATCATAATTTTTATGAATCTCTTCTACCTCTCCCCAAAAACGAATAACTATCTGAATCTTATCCGATAAAGTAATTGCATTACTGGTAAGATAAACCGGTCTATACTTAGGCTTTTCTTGTTGTTCCTGAGCGACCTGTTCTGTCTCTTCCGGAATAACTGGCTCAGTTTCATCATCCTCTCCAGCAACGCCTTTGCTCTGGATAAAGATTTTAATCTTTCCGTTTTCATCCTTGATAATCGCACTAGTTTTGTGTGATTCATTGAATTTGTCAACATAGTATGTAGATACTGTTAAAACTGCTTCTTTTGTCTTGAAATACACATCATAATCATTAACTTCCGCACCGGTTAGGAGCGACACTAATGCTCCTCCGGATATAATCGCATTCTCCTTGATAACCTTTTTAACTTCGTTATCATCAATGCTTTCTAGCCATATATTTAACTTGGAATTAAGAGCCTTTTTTATATTTTTACTGTTCATATTATTTTACTCCTTTCTTATCCGATGTCTTCTTAAGTGCATTCATTACACGCGGGAATAACGCTTCTGTTATATCCTCTAACGATGCAATATCATATTCTTCTCTGGCACATACCGCCTTAGCGCTAATTCCGGTTCTATCAAGTTCCTTTTGGATTGCTGCAAGTTTGGCTTGTCCAATTTTCTGTTTTGCAACTGCAGCAGCTTTTTCATTCATTTCCTGTTCACTCTTTGGGACATTACTTTGTTGAGTAGGTTTATTTGCTGACTTTGTTTCTTTCTTTTTATTGGATTGTTTTCCATTAATGTCATAGGTGTCAGCATCAGGATCCTGCATTTCTTCTGTAGGAATACAAAAGACTTGAAAACAAGCATATTTATATGCAATGCTCATAGCCTTATTAGTGGCCTTATCTCCACTATCCATGGCTTCACCAATTATCTTAGTTTCTATAAAACTTCCATCAACTGTGTAAAACTTATAAGAAACTTCAAGCCTGGTATAAAACAATACACCGCCTTTTTGAGTGGTCCGTTCTTCCCTTTGCTCACTTATTACTTCCGGAGCAATAAATACCTTATTTTTCACCAGTGCCGGCTGCAGTGCGTTCATTACATCATCTATACCACGATACATAAATCCTTGTTGCAGGTTCTTTTTCTCCTTGCCAATGGCTCCAATTTCAGCCATTACATTGCTTATTGCTTCGTAAATCTTACCGTTTTCCATTAAGCATCCTTCCTTTCAAAGAACAATCCAATGCTATTAAGATATAATTCCACTTGTTCTATTTCCTCAAATGTCCCAACTACAGTAAATGTAGCTTTAACCTCGCCGACAGTTACAAAAGGAAGTTCACCTTCAACTTCGAACGGCTCTTCAGAAAAGGATTCTTCAGCAAACGGTTCTTCCGGTTCTACAAAGAATGGCTCTTCCGGAATATCATCTTTTACAGATGGAATGTCTGCAGGTATTTCCTGTATGGAATTCCGGGCCTTTTCTTCTTCGACTTTTCGCTTTTCGGCTTCAACTCTCTGTCTCTCTTCTTCAATTGCTTTCCGTCTTGCTTCCTCTCGAATGCGTTCTTCCTCGGCCACTCTCTTGCGCTCCAACTTGCGAATACGCTCTTCTTCAGCCCTGCGCTTACGTCCTTCCTCTTCCTTACGTTTTTGTTCTTCCCTTGCAAGAATTTCAGCTTTTTGCTGTTCATACCGGTTTACATAAGTTATTGCATTGGCAAGGCTTAAATCCTTCTTATACAGCTCCAGGGCCTGGGGAACAGCTTCGGAGTTCATGCCTTTAATAGTAGTAACAGCCATTACCGTGCTGGATATTGCATCTTCCATTTCTTCACGAATAGTTTTCATCGTAACGGACACATTCTCCCATTTGCTGTTATAAATTCTGTCCAGCGGAATATATTCACCCATTTCGCCAATAAGCTCCTGATAGGAATTCTTAATATCCTGCTTCTTCTTGAGTTTCTGACTTTCTTCAAATACTTTAACTTGGTTATCTATAAGCTCGATCGGATCATCTATCAAGGCTGTAAGCTCCTTTACTTTAGCCTCAAAGTCATCACAAGGTTTTAAATATTCCTTTTTTACTTCAATTCGCCTATCATCTAAAGCCTTTTTCATTTTGCGAAGAGTTGCAATGTCTTTCTTCCGTTCCGGCTTATTCTCTTCGGTAACCTCCAGCTCCTTATATATGTCCATTCGAGCTGATAACTCAGCCTTAATTTCTTCGAAATTCGTAGAAATAACCCCCGGCTTTTGATTTACAACAATCTGCAATTTATTCATTAGAATGGTCCCTCCTCTTTTTTGCTCTCAGGCAATTCAAACCCCAATATCGTTGCTATAACTTCATTGTCAATGCTGTACTTAGACGCTTTCACTGTATCAGCTAAAATCTTTGCCCTTGTTTCTGTACTTAGTAATTCGTTATATCTATCGAACGTAATAGTTATCTTTAAATCTTCACCCATAGCTATTTAACCCCCTTAGAGAATTTTTCAATGCACTCTGGACACATATGTACTCCATCAACTACGATGAGCTTGTCCTCGTTATCATTTCCACAGCACACACACTGCAGCTTTATTGTTTCCATGCAGATTACCCCATCCTTTAAATAGATATCTACAGGATCACCTTCTTTAATCTTCAGAGCCCTTCTCATTTCCTTTGGAATAACTACTCTACCTAAATCATCAATTTTTCTTACGATTCCTTTTACCATATTGTTTTCCTCCTAATTTATAAACAATTTTTTAGCATCAATGCTTGTTATCAAAGCCGTAGATTCTTTTTTTACCTCAATTTCAGAGGTATTAAATCCTAATTCATCAAGTAACTTCAAACTATCTTTTGCGATATTGGCCTGACACAAAGCAATCAGGTTATCATATTCGCGTTTTGTCTCTTCAATTTTCTTTTCATATCTCTGATTAATACTTTTTGCTTCCGCTACTTCTATGTAATACTGTTTTAGACTTGAACTAGACAATTTACTGCATAATTCATTAAAATAAGAATGAGGATTACTATATCTATCCATAAAATTAGCTAATCCTAAATCCTTTATTTTTTCTGCTAAACTGTCATAACTTGCACCAGCTTTAATTACTTGTAATTTTATTTCTTCAAATTTTTGTCCGTAAGTCTCAAAGAAAGCATTTTCCGACTGTTCTTGTAAGCTTTTACTCTCTTCGAATAATTTTGCAATAGCTTCCGACTGTTTTCTCTCTAAATATCTTCTGATTTGAATTTTGTTCGCCATCTTGTTTTCCTCCTTAATATGTCTTATAATAAGGCTGTAATATTTTTGTTATGCGCCTTACTTGTGTTCCCGCACTCGTGAGGCTTTTCTTTTTTCATAAAAGATTTCTAATATCTTGTTATTAATCCTGTTATGATCTTCTCTAATAATGGCAGCCTCTTGTTTTGATAGAAGCTCCAACTGCTCCATAGACTGTAAAGCTCCCGTAGCCTTATAAAGCAACTTTTGACATGCTCTAATTTCCATTGCAGACCTTTCTGCTGTTGCAGTATTAGCTTCCTTGGTAAGCATGTCCAGCTGTTTCCGAAGCTCTTCTACTGCTTTTTTGTCTACCGTTATTAACCTTTGCTGCATATGTACCATCCTTTCTTTTTCTTCTACTTGCACACCAGGGACATTCATACCCGGTTCGAGGTATTCTTTTTAATATGCTTATATTCCAGTACCGGTTACACTGCTTACAACGTGCAGTCAACTTCAATCACCACCCTCCTTAGTCAAAATATTCAGGATTATTGATGCCATTACGGACAATCTCTGTATCTAAGTGAAGGAACTCATCCTTGGTGATTTCCCCAAGGTGATATGCCATATCCAACATCCCTTTGGCTTCATAAAAAGCTTGACGTGGGAAATAACCTTTAGAACCTTTGGCTTTCCTAATCTGCTGTTCAATAAGTTTATATGCGTTCTTTTCTATTTTCTCCTCAAGCACCCTTCAATCCTCCCTCCCCAATCTTTTATATGTATCAGCAGCAATTAGCATATAAACTAATGCAGGAATACTAAACACTAAGGCTTGTCCGGATGATATTTTTCCCAAATATAGTGAATCAACCTTGATATAGACAAAGAAGAAAGCAGCAACAGCTGTAATAAAAACAAATAGTTGAGTCAACTTTTTTACATTAAGCCTTCTTTTTTCAATAGCCCTTATAGCCCTGTTTAAAGCAATAATGTCTTTTTCCCAAATCTCGTTATCATCCGGATTAGTATCATAATTATATTTGCTTTCTGCTTTAAGGCTTTCTAATTGTGTAATTACTTCTTTTTTAGTCACTGATTTGCCCTCCTTTATGGTATATTTTGTTATATGGTGTTATAATCTCCTTATCAACTGGGGAGTTGAAATACATATGAAAGGAGATACACAAGTGATTAATGTTAGTGGTATTGTAGTTTCATCAATCGATGATAATTTAAAATCCTTCATGGATGAGGTTAAAAGAGACACTCATGTTAGTTCGGATGGGAGTAGCGAGCGTGTATATAAGGCTCTTATTAATTATTCCACGCTACTCTTAGAGAAATATCACAATGCTTTAAAAGACGAATTATCTAAGCATGGAATTGATATTTAATTTTTAACTGATCAAGCGCTTTAAATAGTTCCTTTTCTTTATTTATTTGCTGGCTTTGAACTTGCCCTTCAAGGTCAGCAATTCTTTTTTCTAGTTCTCCGAATTTTTTCTTTGAAATCCACATATGCATCCTCCTTTCAGATGATAAGTGCCTTTTCTTCATCATTTAACTTGATTGCAATACATAGTCTTCTAAGCTCTCCCAAAGTAAAAGTTTCAGGACGTTTCTTTTTATTCTGGAATGTCCTCTTGGTGCACCTAAGTTTTATGGCAACCTGTTCATCTGTGAGGTTATACAATTCCATATTTTTTGCTATATAAGCCCTTGTGACATTATTTTTTTGTTCTTCTTCAGATAATTTTAGTCTGGGCATGGGTTATCTCCCTCCTTTCTTGTTACCTATTCACTTTCGTATGCGATATTTTCATAAGCAAATTCAACCATCTTGGAAACCACGCTTCTAAGTGATTCCCCTGTTTCATCTGCAACTTCTAAAACTTTATTGTAACTTTCCGCATTGATTTTAATAACAACTTGACCAGTTGCTTCTATTGCCGGACGTTTTTTCCTCTTGAACACTAATTCGGGCATGAATAGCACCTCCTTTCTTATATTGCAGATTTCTTCCTTTTCTCCTATACTTAAGTTACCGGGTATCGGCCGGAATACATAAGAAAGGAGAACACTAAATGAATATCGAATTAATGAAAAAATTAGAAGATTTAAAAAAGGTATCTGGTACCTTAAACTCAAAACTGGGCGAACAAATTAAGCTTAAAAAGGATAATTTTATTCAATCAGTGAGAAATGATTTCGCCAATTTCTTCAAAGAAAAAGACTTTCAAATTGATTCCGAAAATTTGAGCATTACAGCAACTTATGGTAGCTTAATTGCTTGTTTATCTCATGAAAAGCCAGAAACAAATTTCATTGGATGCTATTTTGTGTTTAACATGAATCTAAAATCTTTTAATAATAAAGAATATTCCATTATTCTAAGTAAGGGCGTGCCTTCAATTAGTTTCAACGTCTCTTCATCAGCTAGGTCTAAAGATGATGAATTGCAAAAAGAAATCGAAGCTATTCAAAAAACAATTGATGAAGCACAAAAGCGTCTTGATAATTTTTCACAAGAAGAATGGAAGCTCTTTATAAAAAATGAAGATGCAGCACAAAATAATTTAGTTGGCGAAGGATTCTCTTCTATGAGTGAAATCTTAAGTTCATTAATTGAGTGAAATCTTAAAAGCCATATCCTTTAGAGCATTTTCAAAATAATTGATAGCCCTATCCGGGTCTGTTAATATCATTTCATCAAGCTGGGATTGTTCGTAGGAATCTTCAAATTTAAAGTTCTGTATGGGGATTCTTACGAACAGTTCATTTGTATTCTCTGGCATATTCTTCTTCACTTCCTATCCTGTATTGTGTCTGGGCTACGTTTATACAGACTTTCCATAACGTGGTCCAGATATATCCTCGCCATCTTACTCTCTTCGATGGTTAATTCACTCATTGCTATCACACACTCTTCAACAGCTTTCGCTATCTTCTCACTGTTACGTATCCGATATGTGCGACCATTTAGTTTAGTGATTTTCGTAGTTCTTTCCACTCCTCTTCATCTCCTATCCTATCTTCCTTTGTTCATCTAACTTTTTTTCTTCACTAAGCATCTTATCAATAGGTATTTGCAGTACCGTAGAAAGCTTTATTAGAAATGGTACTTTAATTTCTTTTTGTCTCTCACTATTTTCAATGTCACAATAATAGTTTTGAGAAATTCCTAATGCGTTTGCAACATCTTCCTGAGTTAAACCTAATGCTTTTCTTGCGTGTTTTAGATATATTCTCAATTAATCACCTCCATATTCTCATATTGAGAATTTATATCTAAACATTACATCACAAAATGAGTATTGTCAATACTTATTTTCTCATTTTGTGATTATTTTTATCTTGCTATATCTCGTAATGAGATTTATAATGTATTTATTAAAGATGAGGTGTCATTATGAGAATAAGAGAATTAAGAGAACAAAGAGGTATACAGCAAAAAGAATTAGCTAGTTATTTAGGTATATCGCCTAATACATTAAGCCAGTATGAAAATTATAAAAGGGAACCAGGTTTAGACGCTATAACCAAAATAGCCGATTTTTTTGACGTTTCAATTGATTATGTTTATGGCAATACAGATATTACAACGTGTAAGGATTGCGGGCTTACGTATTGTCCAGTTGATGATTTTGATATCAAATTACATAATGAATTGCATGCGAATTGGAAGAATGCAATAAAAAAATTTGGATTCTGTTATAATCGTGCTGAGTCAGAAAGAATTAAAGCAGAAAACCGGAATATTGTCTGTGATACTTCTTTAATGCTGAATGAGAGATATTCTGCTCAAATAGAAGTTTTTAAATGTCTTTTTTCTCGCAGTTTAGAATTAAATAATTATGATATTGATCATGTCGAATTTGATAAATATGTCTCTATGCTGCTACACCAGAAGCATTTCAAAGATACAATTGATAGTGCGCTATATAGTGAACTTGTGCAAAACTTTGGAACATCTGAAGGATTAATGAATGGAACAACTATATATCAAATGTATATTCCTAAAAATGAATATCCTAATACTATGGCTGCACACTTCGAAGGTGATAAATTTACTGAGGACGAATTAGAAGAAATTAAACAATTTGCAGAATTTATTAAGAAAAGACGTAAATAAGGGGTAGATATACTTGACACATGATGAGGAACTAATGCAAGAGGCATATAATTGCGGGATTGAAATACTTGAGAAATACAATTTCAGAAGCCCTCGCATTAAAGGATTGTATTGCGATAATATTATTGCCTTAAATTGTTCAATCCAAACTAAAAAAGAAAAAGCCTGCATCCTAGCAGAAGAGCTTGGACATTACTATACCTCCTATGGAGATATCCTGGATCAGTCAGCAGTTAATAATCGCAAACAAGAATACAGAGCAAGATTATGGGCTTATAATAAATTGATCGGGCTAACAGGAATAATCAGAGCCTATGAATATGGCTGCCATAATTTATACAGTATGGCTGATCATTTAGATGTTACAGAAGAATTTTTACATGATGCTATTAAATATTATCGGGGTAAGTATGGCGAATATACCACTCTAGATAATTACATAATTTATTTTGAACCACACTTAGGAGTTTTTAAATTAATACAATAAAAAACCGCCCCTGTTACCAGCAGGAACGGCTTTTCATAGATACTATTCGGCGCAGAGCCGATATAATAACGATTCACAATCATATTATATCATTTAAAACTCTGCACCGCAATAGGTGTATTTTTTTTACTCAATTTTAGAAAGGAATGATATTTTATGGCAAAAGCTAAGAAATTACCAAGTGGTAGCTGGAGGGCACTGGCTTATAGTCATTCAATCGTTGAATTAGACGGTAATGGAAATGTTATATATGATGAAAACGGTAAGCCCAAGAAAAAACGTATTTATGAATCTTTCACAAGTGATAATCCAACACTGGATGGAAAAAAAGAAGCTGAGTATTTAGCTGCTGAATTCGCCTTAAATAAAAAGAAAAGGAGTAAACCCGAAAACCTTACACTTGTCGAAGCGATAGACAAATATATCACAAGTTCTGATGCCGTGCTATCCCCTACTACAATTCAAGGTTATGATAAGATTAAACGTAATAGTTATCAGGAGCTTATGGATGTTCCATTAAAAAATATTACTCAAGAATTGCTCCAAATAGCTGTTAATAATGAATCTAAAAGACATTCAAAGCGAAACAGTAAAACTCCCAAGACAATCTCTCCAAAAACTGTTAAAAATTCATACGGACTACTAACGGCTGTGTTAAATAGATATTGTCCTAGCATAGATTGCGATGTGCAATTACCGGCTGCCGAAAACAAGATTAAAGAATTAATACCACCTGAAATTATTATGGACATTGTTAAAGGTACGGAAATAGAACTTCCAGCTTTACTTGCAATGTGGCTATCACTTTCTCTCAGCGAAATACGAGGATTAAAGAAATCAACATCAATAAAAGATGGTTATTTAATCATAAATGAGGTTGTTGTTGATGTTAACTGCGAACCTATTAGAAAACAGCAAGCTAAAACATTTACAAGAATAAGAAAACATAAGATACCGGAATATATAGAAAAGTTAATCTATAATACCAATACAGATGATCTCATTACAATGAGTGGCCATGCTATATACATGAGGTTTAGACGTTTACTAAAAAAGAACAATTTGCCCCACATGACATTTCATGATTTAAGGCATGTTAACGCCTCCGTAATGGCGCTACTAAGAATTCCAGATAAATATGCTATGGAGCGCGGAGGATGGAAAACTGACGAAGTAATGAAAAAAGTTTATACGCATACATTTTCTAAAGAGCGTGAAATAGTAGACGAAGTAATAGATGATTACTTTCAGAAAATGCTCCAAGTTAAAAATGAAAATGTTGATATTCAAAAATATAAAGCATGGTTAACTTTATTCGGAAAACCTGATAACGAAGAATCTATGAATGAATTTAAAGAGTTTATGCAACACGAAATGCAACACGAATAAAAAAAGCCTTGATATATCAAGGCTTTTGAAGTGGAGCATAGGGGACTTGAACCCCTGACCCCCACACTGCCAGTGTGGTGCGCTCCCAACTGCGCTAATGCCCCTAAAACTATTTCTTTCTTTATGTACTAGAATAAATACTTCGTTCCTATTATAAATGAAAGAAATTTCTATGTCAATAGTTGATTAAAAAGCCTCCTGGTGTCGTTAAAAAACTTTAATTGAAAATTTAATTTCCACCCTTTCCTCTCAAAAAGTAGAATTAAGTCTTACAAAAAGGCAAGGTGGATTTTAGTCTTTCAATATTTCTCATAATTCTGTTATTCTTTCTATATACTTCCCTTGCTCTGATATGTCCCCATTTAGAAATGGAGGTAATTATATGGCAATTCAAAAACTATTTCTCTAACAATCTGTTCAAATACTTCGATTTTCATTTCCTTACTATATCTCCAATAAAGGATAAAACAAAGCCGGAAGAATTTTTCATAGTATTCTCTAACATTTGATAAATCAGCTTTGTGGATCTTTTTTGACAAGGATAAGCCTCTATTTATCTTGATTTGATGTTTCTCTCACCAGATTATTCCAACACTTTATACCCCAGCAAACAAGGGCAATACCCCAGCAAATAAGGACAACCGTCTTATGACTGCTGCCCTTGTTTATGGTTATTCGATCTACTTTATCTATATTTTATTATCTGGAAGCCGTTTCACCAGCAATACGTCCAAATACAACAGTATCTACAACAGCATTGCCGCCTACTCGGTTAGCACCATGAATACCACCGGTGATTTCTCCCGCCGCAATTAGACCTTCGATTGGTGTTCCATCTTCTCCTAAAACTCTACACTCTTTGTCTATTCTTACACCACCCATTGTGTGATGAGCAGATGGTACACGAGGAGTTGCAAAGTATGGCCCCTGTTCAATCTTGCAGTTAAGAAGTTCTCTTCCTGTTTCTGTATCCGCACCTGCATCTACACATGCATTGTAGCTATCTAAAGATTTTTGCAGGTTTACAGGATCTGCGCCAATTTGTTTTGCAAGTTCTTCTATCGTTTCTCCACGAAACACAGTTCCCTCTTTAACCATATTTTTAATTTCATCACTCTCAGGATCAATATTGTCACCGTTATGAATAATATACATAACACCATCTGTTTGTTCTAGAATTGCTTTACAAATAACGTCTCTACGTCCATCTTCTCTGATAAAACGATTACCCTCCTTATTTACAAAGATAACCTCATCAGCAGAACGAATTTTATTAAGAACTCCACCAGCAATAGACCCTGTTTTTGGATTTCCAAGGTGTAGAAGTTGGATATGCTCCATATCAACAAAACCTGCGCCAACTTTTTCTGCCATGATAATTCCATCACCTGTTACACCTTTTACATTTGTTGTTAGAACGCTCGTACCAAGATTTGGCCACTTCTGACCTTCACAATATTTTTGGCGAAGTTCTACATTACCTGCAAAACCACCTGTTGCAAGAATTACGCTTTTATTTGCTTTTAAAACAATATCATTGCCATCTTTATCTACTGCATTTACACCAACAACTTTGTTTCCATCAACAATAAGGTCAATACCTTTTGTATTCATCATGATTTCACAAAGGTCTGCTTTTTCAGATAGGTTTTTAACATAAGCGTTAATAAAGCCTGTTCCGTTTGGCTCTGTTGAACCGTGTGTTCTTCTATAGAGAGAACCAGCACCTTGTGTAATAAAGTTTTCAAATGGTACTCCAAGTTC
Organism: Anaerocolumna sp.; assembly: GCF_032079385.1. Classification (NCBI taxonomy): domain Bacteria; kingdom Bacillati; phylum Bacillota; class Clostridia; order Lachnospirales; family Lachnospiraceae; genus Anaerocolumna; species Anaerocolumna sp. The sequence goes on along the minus strand of NZ_DAMAUC010000012.1, from coordinate 46,523 downwards.
TTTTAACCATACTAAGCCATCGTAAGCATTAGAACACATTGTATCAACGAGTTCTTTATTTGCCACTTTGTCACCAGCTTCCCATGTTTGGGCAGCAAAGAATTCTGGAGAATCTTCAATTCCCTCTGGCTCCTGAAGTTCTGGGTCCGGGCAATTATAAATGCCACCACAAACTAGTGTATTACCACCTAAAACACCAGTTTTCTCTATAACGATTACACTTGCACCATTATCTGTCGCTGTTATAGCAGCTGATAAGCCAGCACCACCGCCGCCAACAACAATAACATCAGCTGTTTTTTCTATTGTTGATTTCTCAGTTTCTTGTTTTTCTGGTGCCTTTTTTAGAGCCTCAATATCTGCACCAGCTTTTTTTAGCCCATCTTGTACTGCATTAAGAATACCTAAACTAGAGAATGTAGCACCTGATACTACATCAATTGCCAGACTCTGCTGCTCTATAATAGCAGGTGGAATTTGATCAAAAGCATTTGTACTTACTCCTGGTGTGTCCGCATGGCTAATAATATCAATTTTTGTAATACTCGTTTCATCCACAGTGACCTTAACTTTCATCTCACCGCCGTAGCCACTGCTCACGCCCTCATATTCACCAGGAGTATAACCTGATACTTGCTTTTCTTCTGTAGTAGTAACAGTTTCTCCATTTGTCTGCTGTTTTTTAGAACCACATGCCGTAAGAGATACAACCATTGAACATACTAGAACTAAGCCTATTGTCTTTTTCATCCATTTCATAAATATCAACCTTTCTCATTTGTAATTTGTATCGTGGACATCCACATTTTCTTGGTATTCAGCGAAATACTTAGTATTTCAATCCAAACACCATACTCCAATTTTGCTAATTTCTTTCTCTTTCATCCTATCAATACAATCCCTTTATTGACAAAATAATAACAATTAGTCATGCAAAAGAATCTTATTGTATGATTGTGAAAACGGATATTCCCACTTGCCTATAGGCATGTTTTCCGTTTACGCTGCCAACTCTACCTCATGCAGCAGAAGCTTCAACTCCTGCCGAAACAGGTGAGTCAGCTTCTCTAATGAGGTTAAATAATTCCTTGTTCTTTAAAACTAAGCCTTGTAACTATGTTATCCACTTTCGTTAAGCTTATAGAACCGCCAAGCACGAATAGCTAGATAAGCCATCAGGGATTATATAAATAGAATAATTCAAAGCCAAATAGTATGATTCAAAATTGTGATTGTTAATATTATAACAAGTTGATGCATAAAAAAATATATGGTAATGATATAATAATCATGGTCTTTCTTGTATTTACAGTACAAATATATTACAATAGAAAAGTCTATACATTTGTACTTAAAATACAAATCTGATAAGGTTAAATTCTAACTAAAATAATTCGACTTAAATTAAAGGAGCTACACTCATGAGTAACTACACAATTGAAAGTGCAAGTAAAACAATATTTGAACTTCTTAGAAAAGAACATACTCTTCAGGATCTTGTAAATTTAGGTGCCCAAATTCTAGGTACTTATACCTCCTATTCAAACTCTGCATACAAACACCGTGCAATTTCTACTGGTTACCCCAAAGAAGATATTGAAGAAAGAGAAAATTATTTCAAATTTCAGGACCCAATGATTGCCTATAAAGAACTTATACTTGCCCTTGAATCTAAAAATGATAATACTCCATTCATTATGGAGGCTACTGGTACAAGAAGACGTTGGATAAGTAAATCTTACTATGGCGGACGTCATGTAGGACACTTTACTGTACCTGAAGTTGATGTTCCTCTCGAAACTGTTGATAGCGAAATCATACGCCTTATGAGTGACGTATGCGCTATTTCGTATATGATGCAAAATAGTGTGCACACCCTTCAGCCGTTTATGCCCACACAAGCTTCTTTGCTGGAATCTGTTCTTAATGGAGCTATTAAAGACGAAACTTCATATAACGATAATGCACGACTTTATGCGCAACAAATTTATTCTAACTATTTTTTAATGTGTGGAACCTTCTCTCCCGATACGGATTCCCAGATTATTAATCTATTGTATCGACAAACAGAGTATTATAAATACAGCACTCAAATAATTTTTTTCAAAGGTAAACTGGTAATGCTTTTAGGTACTGACGAATCCGGGACTATTTCAGAAGCTTTAATGACTATGATGGAACATCTTTGTACAGAATATAAACTTTACTTTGGTGTAAGTGACCCTTTCCATAATATTATGGAAGCAAAAACGCAATTCGAATATGCTTCTAAAACACTAGATTTTCTTTTGAATCGATATCCACAAAAGCATACTTTATTCCACGATGACTGTAAAATTGATATGCTTTTATCCTATACAAAAGATAGCATAACATCACCTATCGATTTCTGCTCTCTCACTCTTAAAATTATATTAAACTATGATTTTAAGCATAATACAAGTTATGCAGAAACTTTAAAGCACTACCTACATAACAACTGTTCCCCACTTGCTACATCGTCCTCTATGTTTATACACAAAAACACTGTGATTTACCGAGTAAAACGTATGGAAGAACTTTTTAATATTGACTTTACGGATACCCACACTTTATTTTTGCTGCGGTTTTCTTTTCTTCTTCTAGAAAATAGTGAGAATTCTTTTATGTAGTTTACAAATTAACTATTTGTTTAGTTATATCATGACTGAAAGAAGACCCTGCTGTACCTATACCAATGAATTCAAAAAGCAAGTTGTTCACTTATAGTTCATCCAGTTCCTGAAAAACAAATTTAGCGTTGCATTTATAGCCACTGCGAAAATTTTGACTGGTAGATTGTATCGTCCAACAATAAAGGCAGCATATTGAGATTTGAAGCTGGTGAAACCATTTTACATGAAGGAATGCCAATTTTATATCTTTTAATTGTTGTAAAAGGTAAGGCTAAAGTTTGTACAATTTGGAAAAATTTTAGAGGGTGTTCCAAAAGTCATGACATGACTTGAGGAACACCCTCTTATGTAAAGAACCTAGGGAATCAAAATACAAATATAATTGCCAATGCAATAAAAATAACAATTAAATTTATAAAAAGAAGATTTATCACAGTCATGATAGTTCTTCTTTTTACATTGCATATTATCTTATAGCTACCAGAGTTTGCTTAAGTTCTGATTCTATTGAAACCAGCTCTGACTCTGCAGCTAGTCTTTCCTCTTTACCCTTCTTTTGTATTTCAAGAACTTGATTAATTGTTTCTATTAAATCCTGATTTACCTTTTTTATTGTTTCCATGGATACAATTCCCCTCTCGCTTTCCTTGGCCACATCCAGAGTACCTGCTTTAAGCATTTCGGAATTTTTCTTTAAAAGCTCGTTTGTCATATCTGTAACCTTGGTCTGAGCAGCAAGAGCGGCCTTTGCATTTTCAAGACCCAGGGATATAACCATCTGGTTCTTCCATAGGGGTATGGAGTTTACAATTGAAGATTGGATTTTGTCGGCCAGCTGGGCGTCGTTGTTTTGAATTAAGCGTATTTGCGGTCCCATTTGAAGTGATATCTGGCGGCTGAGCTGCAGGTCGTAAACCTTCTTTTCAAAGCGATTTACCGCATTAACGAAATCATTCAATCTTTGAGCCTCTGCTTCGTCACCTGATTTAGCAGCCTGTTCTCTTAGTTCTGGAATTACTTTTTCGTTCACTTCCTTAATCTTTTCCTTGCCTGCTACAATGTACATGGTAAGTTCTTTGAAATAATCCAAATTCGTTTTATACATTTCATCATACATGGCAATGTCCTTAAGCATGGTATGACGGTGAGACTGCAGCATATTGGTTATTTTGTCAATATTTACTTCAACATCGCTATAGCGAGCAATCATCTTGTCAATTTCATTTTTTGCCTTTCCGAATAGATTGCCTAAAAAGCCCTTATTTTCGCCAACGTAATCAAAATTTTTTATGGTAACAACTAGATCAGAAAGTAACTTGCCGGCTTCTCCGGAGTCCTTTGTCTTAACATTTTTCAATGTATCGTCCGCAAACTTTGCAAGCTTTGTTTGCGCACCGGAACCATATGTAACAATGGCGTTGCTATCTGTAACATCAATTTTTTCTACAAACTCCAGAACCTGCTTCTGTTCCTGGGGGGTTAAAGATGCCAAGCTCATACCGCCTTCTTCGGTTTGATTTTTTTCCGGTAATGCTTGTGCTTCGTTCCCGAAACCTAATTTGATTTCTTCCATTTTAATCTCCTTTATAAAAAATATTAATTTTTAAGTGCTTCAATTATTTTATCATAAATTTCTTTCTGCAGCCCCTTTGTTGCGGAGGTTATTTCCTGAGGAATTCCTTTTACCGGCACTGAATTAACATCGTATTCTCCGCCTACCACACCAGTTCTGAAGCCGTATTTTTCCCATGCTATCTTTTGAATCTCCGGGTCAGCCAAAGCATCCACATAGGATGTGCCATTCTCTGAAAAACTCATTATACAATGGGAATTCCATATGGTGGGATTCGGATACAGTATTCTTACCTTATCCTTGACCTTGTCAAAGCCGTCAGGATTGTTATTGGCAAAATCAATAATGGATTTTTCATAATCGACTATCATTGGATAAGCACCCTTCCCCATTCTAAGATACAGATCAAATAGATCGGCAGGAGTATTGTTCATAAAGCCTGAAAGTTTGTAAAAATCCTTGAGCTTTGGAAGAACATTGTCAATATTACTTTCATCCACATATCCCTCGTTCATAATTGATGCCAGCAATCCGTAGTATGTTGCACCAGGTGAGGATGTCACCGGATCAGTGCTGGCAATATTAATTTTGCCGTATATGTCCTTTATGCCTATATCCGACCATTTTGTATTATTTTCAATGTATGACAAAACCGCCGGCATATCAACAATGTAGTAGGTATCCTGAATTTTTTCAACTATACCATTAGTTATTAGAGTATCGCATATGCTGTCCCAGCTGTAAATCACTATGGGAGTTGATAGCACAATATTGGATTTTAATGTTTTTAGCCTTGGAGCCTCATCGGCTGCTGCAGGTCTTTTATAATATTCATAAAATCTTTCATCGCTGAAAAAAACAAAGTCATAGTCCTTTTCTTCTTTGGTTTCTATGGTGTCCTTAATAAGCTTATTATTGCTCCAGTTATCAACCTTTAAGTTTATATTGTATTTGTCATGTAAAATTGCCAAAATATCCGGATCAGCGAGAAAGTTTTCTTTACCTCCCCCTACTGCACCCATCACGGTAACCGCTTTATCCCTCGGCTTCATTATAATTGATACGGTTATGCCTATTGCAATAACTGCTACGAAAGCAATTATTCCTCTTACTATATTTTTCATTTTGTTCCTCCCATAAAATCTTTATTATCCACAAGTCCTTCTGATTTGAATAAGGCCGTCATGGCAGCCATTTCAGCCTTACTGTCCAGAACATCCTTTGAGAAAAGGCTGTAATATTTTTTATCGAAGGCATCTGTTATCTGAATTAGAAATTGGTAAAACTGCGAGGCAAATTTTTGTGCTTCGTCTGCTTTAAATGAGCCTTCGGCCAAGTTCTCGTAGGTATCTAAAATATTAATCAGCCCAGGCAAATAATATGAAGAAAAATCATTTAACTTCGTGTAGAGAGAATTATCTTCCTTAAGGGCATCTAATATTTTTAAACACGTTTTATGGATTGAATCCATCATGATTATAATGTCCGGAGATATAATATCTTTCTCTACATTCAGGCTTCTAAATTTATCCCTATACTTTGAAATGGAAGAAGTGTAATCTATAATTGATTTATGGACCTTATCGTAGGCATTTTCATCACCCTTTAAGTCAATCTTCAATTTCTTTTCCTTTTCCAACGCCTTTATTGTAAATAAGGCTATTATAAGGCAACCTGCACTGCTTAAGATGGATATTACAATGTTGCCGCCTATAAGCCAGACTGCAAGGAATACTACTGCGGAAACAACACCAAGAAATATTTCTTTCATATTGAATCTCCTCTAATTATATGCTCTTATTTCCTTAAAGGCATTAATAAGGTCTATTCTGCCGTCAAAGGTCTTGCCTTTTGTAAGTTTGCTGATTTCATTCAGTTGCTTCGGATTTGCCTCACCGAACATAATTGAAAACACAGGTATTTCGTAAGAGTTACCTTTACTGAAACCTCCAATCGATGCACCATCTGTCATTAAAACAATGGATTTTGTATATACATCAGCATCAAAATCCTTTAGTATTTCAATGGCATGCTCCACCGGCTTATATATATCCGTTCCGCCTCCTGCCTCCGTATCCTTTATTCTGGAAATGAGGTCAGCTGTATCTGTGCCAGAAATAGTTGAGTCCTCCCATTTGATCTCTTCTGCAAATGGAATAACAAAGATTTTGTCCCTTTCTGAAAACTGTATCATATCCTCTGATGCCAGCTTATAATCCAATATCCTTTCCATCGCCACAACAAGTTGTTCATTTCCTTCCCCATACATACTACCTGAATAATCAAGGCAAAAAACTACCGCGGAGGGTTTTCTGAATAAATCCTGGTAAAGATTCAGTGCACTTTTAATTACAGGGCTTGCGGGGTATTTAATCGGCGACAAATACGCGTTCTTATCAATTCCATATGATTCCTTAAAAACTTCATCGTTTGATACCTGACCGCCATAGGTGGTTCTTCTACCCATGCTTTCAAGTTTTTGCTGGATGTCTGCTGACAATAAAAAGTTTTGAAGCTTATTAAAAATTTCCAGCTTACTATCATTATTGTTGTCTATGTACGCAAAGGGGCTATCTGAAACAGAAACTCCATCAGAGGGATAAATGAACCTTAAGGGTTCTCTATTACTTTTTATTAACTGATTGTTCAGTTCTATTAGTGAAGATTCATAGTTCACAAGTGCATCGTAATCCCCTTCATTAAAGATGTCTATCAAATATTCATCGCTTCCGGAATTTCTGACTACTCCTTTAAACAAAGTCTTTAAACTTTCTTGAAGTTCTTCTGATTTTAAGTCTTCCTCTGTCAAAACCGGTGGATTACCTGCCAAACAGTTTAAAAATCCTATATAAGCGGAGGCTCCGCTGTTTGTTTGAGTAACCGAAGGCATTAGAAATTTTAAACTTCCTGCTTCAACTGCCTGCACCAAGTCTTTTACAACCGTGTCTTTACTAAATCCCAATTCTTCATACTTGCTTTCTTTTACCGCAAATATTACAGGATTAACAGATATGGATTTCGAATTTTTTAGAATGGAACTTGAGATAGAGGCATTCCATATGCTGTTTGAAGACCAAACAGCATCATAATCCTCTTGCGATGAATTTATCATAGATGGAATATTCAATGACCCTGTGTACTCAAATTTTAAATCAATTTTATTTTTTTCTGCAAATTCCGAAAGCATTTGCTCTAAATCCTTATTCTCACTGCTTGACAAAACAGTGAATGAATTGTCCTTTTTCTTGCTATTTTCAGAAGAACATGCGCCCAGAGAAAATAGTAAAGTTACCACCAAAAGGACAATAGCTATTTTTTTATACAAAATATCACTCCTCACCTTTTTAAGTTCAATTATAGCATATGTCATTTAGAATTTATACATAAAATTTACCAATTCATTATTGATGGTACGGGTTATAAAGTAAGCCCACAGTTTTTACCTGTGGGCTAATCTATGTTTGATATTTTCTATTTTTTCAAGTAATCAGGGGCAACATTTTTTAATCGCAGTTCTTTAAATGTCATGTATGATTCATAGAGTTTTTTACCTGTAGCTTTGTTTTAAATCACAACCGGAACGAATGCTCATTTTGCGAACGTCCTAGTTATTTGTTCTCTGTCATAATCCAATATCCAGTCATTGTATTTTACAAAAATCGGGTGTAGCAGCTCTTTATTCATTGCTACTAGATCTGCGCCCCGGTCATCATAAAGATGAAACAGAATGGAACCGATCGAATCAACAAAATATACGTTTGAAACCAGTCCGGAAATGTTGCCACCAATATCTGCCCTGATGATTTCCTGCAACAACGCTTCAGGGTGGAATGTTTTTTCAAGCCCCCAATAAGACTGTAGCTGTGTTACTGTATCATTTTCATCCTCCTGTCGAAGAGAAACCAATTTCTGTTCCTGTGGATGAGATATTCCTAAGTCCACCAACTTTTTTAATGTATCTTTCTGCTGGCTATATTCTCCATCAGGGTATGTGTCTATCCGCAGTATATCGGGCTGATGAGGAAGGCTCAGATATATGGTTTTTGCCCGGTTCAATGCTGCTGAAACATACTCAGGATTTGCTATATTTTCTCTATTGTTAGAATCGTTTATATATACAGGTTCATCTCCAGCGATTTCAAAGCGAATACCGACGGGAGTATTATAAAAAATTGGATGCTTGAGATCAGGCATGCCAATTTGGCAAAGCACTTCATTAAAACTAACTGATAACATATTTAGCACCACCTCTGCATTAATTTAGTGAATATCATTCGTAATCTTGCAAAAATTTGAATAGAATTTTGTTTTTAATATATCGAATTTCCGCAGTTAATGTCGAAAGGCATAATTAACAACTTTTGAATATCCTTGAGATGATTCTTGAAAAACCATTCTGTCGCTTTTCCGTAATTCTCCTTATTGTCGAATTCCCAATAAGAAAAATACTTAACACATTTAACAATTTTGGTTAACTCTCGCGGCGGTTCTCCACTCTCGACACCATCAATGGTAAAAAAACGCTTGACATATTTGATGTCAATACAACCCATTTGCTGTTTTTGTTCGTCAGCTATCGTCGTTATCAATGTTTCAAATTCAATTAATTTATCAGGTTTCACTTGAAATAGCTTAACCTCAGAAAAACTATTTTTCATCTCCCGCACCTCACTGATATATAAATTTCCTGCAACCTTGTTTTACTTCGCCTACAGGAGCGAATGCTCCTAATCTATGAAATTACAAGTTACCCCATAGAAGAAATTTTATCGATTGTATCTAACAACTTAAATGACATGAACACCAAACCCATTAAATTCAAATTTGTCAAATGCAAAGCTTTACTTCATAAATATACTGAGAAGTTCAGAATCCTATGCAAATTGGAATCTGTCAAGGTCTTTTTTAGAGGAAATATCAATTCTCTAAAATATTGTTTTGGGCAAAGTAATACCACAACTCAGGTCCAAACCTAGAATTGGATATTGCTTCAGCTCGCTTCTTAATACAATTCCATAGATAATCCTCAGTATCTTTATTTATCACGTCACTGTACTGCATAATATTATGTTGCTTATCCAAGTATGATTCATTTATTAAATGAATATCTGACATTCTTGAAAAAATATCTATTTTTGAAAAATAATTAGGAAAAATCTTTTTATAATCATCTAAATTAAATTTCAATAAAAGTAAAAATCTGTCCATAAAGTCTTTTATACAATACCTATTACTTGTTTTTGATAATTCATGTATAGACTTTCTTCCTAATTCCATTGGTATAATCCAAAAATTTGCAAGACAATGGTATTTGTTCTTTAATCCTGGTAATCTACTTACACTCGTCATTGTATCGCCTGCAAATTCATTATCCACCAAACAACCATTATCATCAACTACTTTTTTACCATCCAAGAACTCTTTATAAATTATTTCATAAAAGCCACAAGCAAAATCTGACATATCACAGTCTGGTTGAAAATTATACCTAAATGGTGTGCCAGTATTTTTATTTTTGTATTCAACCCAATATGTTTGAGTTGTTTTAATGCCATTTACTGTTTTTATAATATCAACTTTTCTTTCGTCATTAAAACCACTATGTTTTGTGCACTGTATTGGCATAAGTAAAACATTATATATTTGTTTTTTCTTTATTTCATCTAACATAAATTATCACCTGTTTTTATTTGTATCGGCATTTACTCTTCCAACAAATAAATCCAAGGCTAAATATCGAAAGGACAAACTTCGTTTTGTCAATTTAATTACTTTTCGATAATAACGATTGATTCTTCGTATTTACCTATCATTTCGACAGATACTTTATTAATTACCTAAGCAAATCCAGCGTTATATCTTTAATTCAATGGTATAGATTCGGCTTCATTGAATTGGTAAATCTTAATAAATTTCAATGAATCATTATTAAACTTATCTAGTTCTAAATTCATAAGACTATCTTCCATATTTGCCCTCCTTTTTCCTACTGTTATGTTCATATTTCAAGCTTACAAATTCAAGTTTTATGTGTGTGATATGCTACTCTACTACGAAACTTTTCCAACCATCTGCTGTCATTACCCGTACTTTTTCTAAGGTTGTATCATAATACATTGTTCCTACCGGAACTTTTGCCGATGATAATTGAGGATTTAAATCACTATCTGTCACTCTTTTAGGTGCTCCTCTCCTCCTTTGTAATGTTAAAGGAGTGTAAAGATTAGTCCAGCCTTGGGAAATATCTACCCCCTTTTTCTTCACATCTGAACCAATTTTTACCCAGCCAAATCGATGCTCCTCCCCATATAATCCTGCTGGTGAAAAAGTTTGAATACATGCAAATGTCTCATGAAATTTGCCCATCAATAAAGTTAATCGGCTCAGCTCGTTCCCTGACCAACCTTCAAATACATGTCCGCCAGACACAAAGCGATTGTTCCATCTTCCTTTTCCACCTCGTACAGATATCATGGTGTCTGATTCTAATACTCCATTCACTGTATTAAACACTGGTTGTTGATTACTATCAAATCCATAATGATAACGTACATCCTTCCACTTTTTCCAATCTGGGTCAACTTCTTTACCTACCTCTACATATTTATCTTTTAAGTATGCATCCAGATCTACAGAACCTATTTCTGTTTTTACCTTTACCCCCATACTGTCTTCTAGTCGGATAACCTTAATCAATAATATAGTGGTTATTGTAGTTAACACGGCAAGTAAACCAATGGTTGCAGATAGTAGTACTTTTATATTTTTATTCTTCATCTATTCTCTCCCTTATTTCCGTAAAATCTTATCCATCGCTTTCCCCTTTGCTAATTCATCTATCAACTTATCCAAATAACGAATTTCTTTCATAGTTGGTTCTTCAATATCTTCCACTCGAACCCCGCAAACCACACCTTTGATGAAAACCCTAGATGGATTCAGTTGCGGAGCATTCGCAAAGAAGGTCTCAAAGTCCGTCTGCTTTTCTAGTTGTTCTAGTAACCCTTCCTGGCTATATCCTGTCAGCCAACAGATGATTTCATCAACTTCTGTTTTCGTACGTCCTTTTCTTTCCGCCTTCGTAACATAATGAGGATAGACGCTTGCGACACTCATTGTATAGATATTATGTTTTGTCATGATATTCCCTCCCAAATTCCTGAAATTTTTTCATAATTTCAACACCGATCTGTTTACCGATGCAACCTAACAATTCTTCTCTTTTCTCCTTTAGTACCCCATCCTCATCTTTTGCTAAAATGTAAATATAGAAGACCGGTAGATAATCAGAATCAAGCTGTAAAATATCGGCAACTCCACTGATATCTTTTAAGGTACAAATTGTTCCCTTATGGTTATAGAAATAAATTGGAGAATCTAATCCAATCGAAATCCGTTTAAATAAAGTAACCGTATCATAAGTTTTAAGATCGGTAACTATATAGTTTGTTTCCTTCCTAACAATTTCACTTACCAGCTGTTCAAAGGCTTCGATTTTCATTTCCTTACTGTATCTCGAAATAAACGATAAAACAAAGCCAGAAGAATTTTTCATCGCAATGCCTAACATTTGATGAATCAATTCCGTAGATCTATCCCTACAAGATAACCCATTTTCCTTCAATAGGAACGCTTCAATCACGTCTTTGTGTTTCATTATCTCCAGCTTCACAGTGTCGTCAATAATCTTAAAATTCTCACTCCGCTTAATTAGAGAATGATACCGCTTGCTATTACGCAGCAATTCCGCCAGACGTTGTGCTAACACAAAACCCCCAGTGCCTTCTTCAATCTCTTCATTATGATAATATTCCGTATAATAAATTTGTCTCAATACGGTCATTAACCAGGAGTCATTCCATTGAGAAAGTGCATTTGCTTTGATTGCTGACTTTTTATCCCCCAATGGAAACCAGAGTCCTGAGATATCAAATGGTATCAGTACTTCGCTGTCACGCTGTGTTTTCGATACTGGTTCATTCAAATATTTCTTCACCAGATCTTTTACGATTCCTTCCAGAATATAATCAGATTGGATGACTCTATGGTGATAAATAATATCTTTATAGCTATTATATCTACGCTTAACAAAATCCTCCACCGAACTTACTGCTTTTAATGGAACACAGAAAAAAATTTCTCCGTTCTCCACAAACAGCTGCATATCATTAATAATTCTGCTATACTCTATCTTTCCAGAATCCTTTCCCGAATTGATTACATCTCTCGTCACATAATCCAAGCGGTCTCCGTCCAAACTAGAATCAATAATCCTATGAAGATACCTGAATGCCCCATCTTCTGCAAAAATTCTTTTAACACTTTCTAATATAAGAAGTTCAAATAAATTCTCATCATATTTCTCATCATCCTCTGAAATTGGCACAATAATTTTGCTTAAAATACCTTCACTGATCTCGTCACCCATTTGTTCGTGTAATTTCTTATTACCTTCAAAGTATTTCGACATAATTGAGACAAATTCTTTTGCATTTTCCTCTTCACTAATTGCTTTGTCTTTATATTCAAGATAAACATCTTTCAACGCAAATTCGACTATATGACTAAATGGAGGATGTCCAATATCATGTAACAATGCTGCTGCCCGGATAGATTGAATGAGGATAAGATAAATGACTTTATACTGATCAGGGATATTGTTCGGTATAAGGGAATGTCTCAACTTATCTAGTTCAATCTGCGGTATCGCCTCCGGAAGTCTGCTGCCTAATTTTTCTTCGCAAACATCCATTTGCTGTCTTAATCCATCTAAAATCGTGGCATATTCCTTATCAAAAATTTCAAAGAATTCACTCAACATGAAATCTGTTGTATTCAATAACGATTGAAAAAACATATCAGAACAAAGTTTCATCGTACCAACGGAGTGTTCAAATCGTTTGGTTCGATTAGTTGGAAATGTAAGATATACCGTAGAATTTTGATATACGTCATGGAGACGGTTAAAACCAATTGTTGAAACAATTCTTCTTTCATATTCGGTTAATGAAATCAATCCATGAACGGAATCATTCAAATAAATACCTTTTTTCAAGTCAAGCCTCCTACTATTTTTTACCCATTATAAAGTATCTCCACTCAAAATTCTACTGATTCAATGTAAATGTGTCACATATCAAAGTTATCTATTAAACTAAACTTATATCCCCATTCAACATTGTCTGTAGTATAAGAACGATGACACCAATATTTTCAAGTAACGTGAAAGATTTTTCAAACAAAAAGGACCATGTATTTCCACCTGATCCACATTGTTTTTCAGCCTTTTGTTATAGTAATTTAATCAATGTTTCTAATTCTTCAGATAAAGCCTTTGCTAGTTCAAAATTAGTATCCATTAAAGCCAAGGCTATTTTCGTCTCCACTGCTTTTTTCTTTTGTTCAATTTCTAAATAGTCTTTATCAAAATGATTCGCATAAATCATCTTTCTGAATTTTCGTATACTCATTTTTCTAATCGTCTTATCTTCAATGATTAAAACATAATCCATACAGTTTGCTATAGAATAGAAATCATGAGAGATCATAAGAACCGCACCGTTATAGTTTTCTATGGCTTTTTCTAGTGCTAATTGTGAATAAGTGTCTAGATGACTGGTTGGTTCATCAAGAAGCAGCAGATTTGCTTTACTAGCAGAAATTTTAGCCATCTGAAGTAAGTTTTTCTCTCCACCAGATAAAGCTTCTATCTTTTGATTCATGAGCTCTTCCTCAAAACCATAGTTCAAAAGATGTATTCGAATCTCATCATAAGATTTAAATCCAGTCTCGAAGAACTCTTCTAATATCGTATTCGATTCATTTAGCATTTCGCCTTGAAGCTGAGATAAAAAAGCCATATGGGTGTCTTCATGTATCTCAATAGACTCATGATTATTTTTAAAGATTTCTCGAAGTAAAGTTGTTTTTCCGCTACCATTTGGACCAATAAGGGCTACCTTATCAGTGGGGCTAATCTCAAAATTAACATTCTCTAATAGTACATCTTTAAACCCAACACTATAATCATTAACTTTTATAACGGTCGTTTCTTTGATTTCATTTTCTGCAACTAAACTTATTTCCGGTTGTTTAATATCAACAAATGGCTCTTTTATTCTACGCTCTTCTAATCTTTGTAAAAGTGAAACTCTGGCATTTAACGCTCTCCCTCTAGAGGCACAGGTAAAATAAGTTGCGTCAGATCTTAGTTTATCGACTATTTTCTTATTTCTCTCAATTTCCTGTGCATCAGCAATAGCCAGCTCTTGTAACTCGATTTTACTTTGAAGTAAGGAGAAGTTATAATCAATATATCTTCCATTAAACTCTTGGAGCTCTGTGTTTTCTAAGTGTATTATTTTATTAAAACAATGATTCAATAGATATCGGTTGTGGGTAATAACCAGCATAATCCCTTTGTGTGAATTAATTAGATTTTTAAGTGCATTAAGGTGTTCAAAGTCTAAAAATACATCAGGTTCATCCATAATCATTAAGTCTGGAACTGTTAGCATTTCCTTAATCACTTGAATAAGTTTGAATTCCCCACCACTAAGTTTCGATACCATGAGATCTTCATACTTACTTAGGTTGGCTAGATTTAGTTTCTTAGTAATGTTACTTTCGAAATCATCCCCACCAATTGCATGAAATGCATCTAAAGTTTGTTGGTACTTTTCCAGTAAAGAATCGATATCCGAAGATGTTTCCATTTCAGCACAAATAGAAGTTATTTCATTTTGTAACTTAATAAATTCTTCCGCTATATATTGGAACACTGTAATTTCTTTGGTTTCATCCAATTGCGAAAACTGACTTACATACCCAATTCTGCAGTTAGGGGTTACCTCTAACTTTCCATCGAATATATATCTTCCAGGGTTCATTATTATATCTATTAATGTACTTTTTCCAGTGCCACTTGTTCCTATAAAAGCACAATGTTGATTATCTTCTAATGTAAATGAAATTTTATTATATAAATCCTTTTGCGGAAAAGAATAGGATATGTTTTCAACTTTTATCATATTATTACCTCTCTTTATCAATAAAAAAGGGGCTGTTTCACAATAATTTTTGCAGTCCCTTCCATATATCATCACAATCGTAATTTTACAATTGATTGTCTTTATTTAAGATTTTTTTGTTTACCGTTGGTAGCATAACATTTTTTAAGACTAATTTCAATCCTAACTTTCTTTAGAAATCTTTATACAAAAAGTGTCACCCAAGCACCCATTCCCCTGTCACCATTCATCTACCTCTCCTTATTCTCTTACTTACACCATGTTCCAAATCATTCCATCCAACTTTCTATTCTCCGGCACTCCTTGACCCTCATAATGCTTGGTGACCATCGACTAGAGAAAAAAGAGCCAAATCCCTATGACTTAAGCCTAATGTCTATAACTGGAGACGTTGAGATTCAACCACACCCCATACCTCCAATTTAAGTAAAACTCTCCTTTACTTATGATACGGTTCTCTGTATCGTATTTAAAGGAACGTTTTATTATATCTTACCTCTAATTTATTCTGTTGAATTATTCTTATTTTGAATATAAATACAAATAAGTGAAAGTTTGAATCGTTATGTACTATTCAAACTCTCACTTATGTTACTAAATAAATTTATATGTTCTCTAAATCTGCTGGTCTACCTCCAGCCCTTTTACATCTTCCTCCAGCATTTTTTGCTTAGCGATCATAACTCGTATTTCTGCCTGGAATTTATTCTTGGCACTGTCTGCTTCTGCTATATTATCTAATTTGGTGGTAGTCTGTCCTATGACCACCTTCTTCTCAGCCGATTCTTTCTTATCTTTCAGCTTTTCTTTTTCTGCTTCCTTCTCCGCCCGCTTTTCTGCCTCTTCTTTATTTTCCTTTATTTTATCATCCACAAGTTCTTTTCCCTCATTCAATAGCATACCTACGATCTCTTTTGAAGCTTGTTCCATAATGTCATCTGCTACTTTTTGCGCATCCACTTGGACATGAAGTTTGCCCTGTTCTATTTTTAAAGCTTCAGCAACTCTGTTTTTATAGAAAGCATTATCTATAGCATCCGTTGCCCTGGTATTGAACTCAAATATAGCTTTTTCATATTCCAAAGCAGCGGTTTGATACTCTGTAAGCGGCCCCATTTCTGATAACCGTTTCTTTTCTTCATCCGACAGCACCTCTTTGGTTTCTCTTCTCTCAATTCTCTCCTGCTTTTCCAGAAGTTCTAAATCCTTTTGCTCCATGCTATCGTCCGCAATATCATAAGTTTTCTTTAAATCTGATTTTAGTCCCTCTAGTCTCTCGACTTCGGATAAGTTCATATTAGCTTCTTCTGTCAATTCTTCTGCCTTCCTGATATGTTCATTGATGCTGTCGCTAATGCCCTGTTCTACCCCAAACGCATTCAGAATAGTTCTTAAAGCCTTCTTCTGGGCTTGAATCTGCTTGGATAACACTGTATCCTGTTGTAAATTCAGTTTACTAGCATCCACACTCTTATTCTGCATTTCAGTTTTATTCTCTTGTTTATTATCAGCCTGCATCAATCCATTTTGCAGGTTGACATTGTCATTTCCCATTTTTCCAATCATAGTTTTCCTCCTTGATAACCATTTACTATTCATATCGGAGTTATTTCCCAAAATATTAGTAAAATCCCATTTGTCAGTCAGATAACGGGGGATCTCGTAAGCGCAAATTAACAGAACAATATTCTTTTAATTATTGACAAGTGTGAGTGAAAAAAGATATAATAAACAAAACGATGTTCTGTTTATTGGAGGAAACAACATGGCAAGAAAGGCTGTATTAGAAGGTGGAAAAAAAGATGAAATTCTAAATGTGGCATTAGAGCTATTTTTAAAAAATGGCTATGAAAATACTTCTATCCGTATGATTTTAGAACGAGTAGGTGGGGAGGTAGGAATGTTCTACCACTACTTTGATTCTAAGCAAGAAGTATTTGACAAGGCGTTTCAGCATTTTATGAAAAAACAGGGAGAAAAATTTTCTTCGCTGATGGTGGAACAATCTACAGATATAACATATCGAAAAAAAATAGAACAGATTATAGATTGTTATGATGCCGGAATGTCGGATTATAAAGTTCTGTTCCGTAACAATGTCCATTGGACAGTAGCATCGGCATTGCATGATATGACATTGGAAGCGATGTTTCCCGCCTTTAAAAAAATATTATTTGCGTTGATGCAATCCGATGAAGTAAGCGCTCCTTATAAAATGGAGTGGCACGCCCGATTCCTATTTCAGGGCATTGGTGGCGTATTACATGAAAATTCTTTTGAAAAAATAACGAAGGAACAGCGAGTTGACTTTATCCTTAAACTGATTGGCAAGACGCTGGAAATTCCTCAATGTCGGTTTGAAGCGCCTTTTTATATCAAATAGTGTGGCGTAGAGACATAAATAACTTCAACGGAATTATATCCTGTATATCGATTGGGATAGATTATTTTGCTCGTTACCATAGTTTCCATTGTGCTGCTTATCAGCGAATCAGACTAACAGTATGACATTAATCACACAGCTCATGGCTCAATGAAAGCACACGGTTTATTGAGGAAATCTTGCGCGTAACGGAAATACAGCAATCTAAGAAAAAGGAGAAAAATATGGTAAAAAATCAATATGTAATCACTGAACGGGCGCATTTCATGTGTCCCAACATGCACTTTGGGATTAAGGCAAAGATGGTTATGGCATATGACCTTTCTAAAGTGAGACGCACATTGGATTTACTTGCAAATGCGCATCCCTTTTTGAAAAGTCTAATTAAAACAGAGGACACAACAAGAAAGTTATTCTACAAATATTTTCCTGAAATGCAAATTCCAATTGTCGAAAAAGAGGATTGCAGCTTATGGGCCAAAGATTATCAAGCCCTCACAGAATGCGGTTGGAACGTATTTTGTGAGGGTTTATTAAAGATAATTGTTTATCCGGGAAAAAGTGGTTTTGAGATTTTATTTGTCGTTCATCATCTGTTGGGTGACGGGCGGAGTATCCTTGGCCTTATGTGTGAATTTGCTGATTGCTACGCTTCGGGAAATGCGCCCAGCTATACAGATGAGCAGTTGATTTGCTCCATTCATGATTTACCTGTGGGTAGTGATTTATCACTGATAAGTAAAATAATCATTAACAAAGCAAATCACGACTGGCGTAAAGAAAAACATACAGTAAATTATACGGATTATCTCAACTTTGAAAAAGATTTTATTCATAATAATCCTACAAGTTACGAGATTGAAACATTGGAAACGGAAAAGGTCAATGGGCTACTGAACCTCTGTCGAAAACACGGTATTTCACTTAATGATTATCTTGTAGCTGAAATGATGTGCAAAGAGCAAACAGACCGGGTTGTAATTGCTGTTGACATTCGGGAACAGGTTACTTGTTACCATAAAGGAGCCCTTGGTAATTATGCAACAGCGATAGGCATTGAGAATGCTTCTAAATCGAATAACGTAATACAAAAAGCGGAAGCAGTTGCAAAGCAGATTAGGCGAAACTTAAATAACGTGCAAAAGAAGATGATGATACTTGCTTGCTATTTTCGCCTTCATCCCGAATTGATTGACGCCGCCGCTATTTCAACAATGGGAGATTTTAAAAGCAAAGCCGGAAAATTTGTTGGGTCACTCATACTCGGCTATGAGAAAAGAAATGGATACAGCGTTACCAATCTGGGAAACGTGGAAAATCTAAATATTGAAGAAGCAATGTTTATCCCACCTGCTTCTCCTGCAAACAAAAAAACAATGGGGGTATTGTCTGTCAATCGCCGTATGAAAAAATGTACTGTTTGCTATGAAAATCGATCGCAAGCACAAAGCGAAAGAAGTTCAGAGAAAAAATTCGAAGCTCAATAAATAATGGTTTGTTGGGGAAATTGCTTATGAGCAATGTATGGAGTGGGAAATACCCGTTGTGCTTGCCGATTTTCATAAGTGTCTAAGTAAAAATACATTGAAGCAGTTTATAAAATTTAAAAAAACGGGACGTGATAGCCTTTTACTATCATGTCTCGTTTTATTTATACTATATCTGCAGTAAATTCAAAATTATCTCTGTAAATTCTTCCTCGGTCAGCCCATTGAGTTTTTCGATTGTGCGTCTTGCAAGTTCCAGCATGTCCTTTTCCATATAGGTTTGATTGCAGTCATAACCTCTACTGTATCAGCTCTGGTGTCCTCTTTACAGCAGCATATAAGATTGATTTCCTCAACTGTGAATATTTCCATATGCTTATACCTCTACTTCCTCACTTTTTTCTTGGCTACTTGCTTTTCGGTTCATTTTTACCCTTGTCCGTTCTCCATGTTCATAAACAAGTGTGGTACTGACCGTGGGCTGCGAAACGTCCCGGACATGGATAAAATGGTTCTGATAGTCCAACTCATAAAGATTACCTAAGACTTTTCCCTTTTTAATTCCCGTCAGCTCCACCGCATAGTCAAGTATCTTGTCTCTTGTCTGTTCAGCGTAAAAGCAAAAGGTACAAGATCTTTTTGACAGAAAAAAACACATATTGTTAGGTACCTAAAAACATATTGACATTTCCTTTTCGCTGTGCTATTTTAATTGTAAGGTACCTAACATTGAAAATTAAAGGAGAACATTATGAATAATAAAAATTTTGAAAACGAGCAAATAGTTGAAAAAAATATTGCATCTGAAAAGCTTTATTCTTTATTCTTGCGTTGTTCCCATGCTTTAAGCAGAGGACATCATCAGGAAAACGGAATGCATCCGAGCCAGTGGCGTATCCTTTCAATCCTTGCGCAAACAGGTGAAATGGCACAGCGAGACTTGCTTGAAGTATTACAGATACGAGCTGCTTCATTAAGCGAGCTTTTAAGCAAACTCGAATCAAGAGGGCTTATTACTCGCGAAAAAGAAGCGGGAAACAGGCGTAATGTGAATGTTGAACTTACAGAACTTGGGAAGATGGCCATTGATGAAAATGCGAATGCACAATACGAAACAGCTCAAGAATTATTTTCTATGCTATCACTTGAAGAACAACATCATTTAATTGAGGTCTTAGAAAAATTAATTCACTCTTGGCATGAACAGCATCATGGCAATGCTGCAAAAAATCAGCACGGGCATGAACACCATGAAGGTAATCATGACAATCATATTGGGCATAATGATATGCACCATGGTGGAAGTCGTGGCCCTCATGACCAGCATGGACACCACAGTCACCATTATAGAAAGGATTTTTAGCGTGTTTCCAAGCAATAAATATAACTCTCGGCAGCAAATCGGACAACGTGCAGGATATATTGGAGTTGCAGCAAATATTATCCTTTTTTCTGCAAAATGTACAATAGGTCTTATTGGAAATAGCGTTTCGATTCTTGCAGACGCTTTCAACAATCTCACTGATTGTGCCGCTTCGTTTGTTGCCATTATTGGCTTTAAGTTATGCGGTAAAGAAGCGGATGATAAATATCCGAATGGTTATGGTCGAATGGAGTATATCAGTGGATTTATTGTATCATTTTTAATAATGACAACTGCCCTGTCTTTTGGCAAGTACTCTATTGCAAGAATATTAACACCGCAAATCACAATAATGCCATCTTGGTTTCTTTGGATACCAGTAGCTTCCATTATCATAAAGTTGGCATTATCGCTGTATACACATATGGTAAATCGAGTAATCCAATCAGCAACGCTTCGTACAATGTTTAAAGACAATGTTTCAGATGCTATATTAACAGCGATGACTCTTTTATCTTTACTCTTAGCACCATTTACTACATTACCTTTAGATGGCGTGGCTGGATTACTCATTGCAGCGGCAATTATGTGGTCTGGAATTACATCTTTTCAAGAGCACCTTTCCTTGCTTCTTGGAAAAGGTACAGACAAAGAACTAATTGAACAAATAATGGAGCTTGTGTTAAAACAAGACAATGTTTTTAGCGGAGTGGAATCAATAGCCACATACGATTTTGGCCCTGAAAAGCGGCTTGCTTTCATACAAGTATGTTTGAAAGCAAGTCCTCATTTAGAAAATGTGCAAATAGCTATACAAAAGTTGACTGGAGATCTAAAACAAACACTTAATCTTGAAGCAACTATTTATTGGAATGCCAGCCACCACGAAAAACAGAAAGGAAGTGACCTTGATGCCAGTGGAGAAACTCAGCATTTCAAAGGAGAATTATCTAAAAACAATATTAAGTATTGAACAGGAGCAAGGATACGTGCGCGCCATGGATATAGCTAAGAAAATGGAGGTAAGCCGTCCCAGCGTATCGCACGCTATACATCTATTGAAGCAAGAAAAATATATTCATGTGGATGATAGGCACAACATTTCTTTTACTCCACAAGGATTTAAGCTTGCCTGTGCTATTACGGAGCGTTATGTTCTATTTTACAATTTGCTATTATCGCTGGGTGTACCAGCAGCAATAGCATCTTGTGACGCATGTAGAATGGAACATGCTATTAGCAATGAAACTTTATTACAATTAAAAAAAGTATTAATATAAATAAAATGACTGGAGAATTATAGAATGCATTTTGATAAGACTGAGGAGAACCACAATTACTTCTTGATAACATTGATTCTATTTGGGGCTGGTTTGGTTATCATCTCCAGCCTGCCACTCATTACCATCGAAAATAAAAAACCGTTGTTGTGGCGGTAGAATTATCATGCATCAATAAAGAGTGCTGCACCAAACGGCGGTTTTGAATTCAAAGCCGTCGTTTTCTTTTGGGAAATAAAATGCGGAGCTACTGGGCTTGCAGCGATCAATTAATTCTCTACGAACTGCATTATCAGAATACAGTAAAGCCTTATAGGGCAAGGTCTCAGGCATATTCGTTTTCTACAGAAACAAAAAAACGCTCTCATAAGAGAGCGTAGAAATCCGAAAAAAGGAAGAGCCTGCTGGGAACATTGACCACAAGCAGGCTCATAGCGGAGGCGGTGAGATTCGAACTCACGTGCCCGTGAGGACAACCTGATTTCGAGTCAGGCTCGTTATGACCACTTCGATACGCCTCCAAATGCTACCTGACTATTATAGCAAATCATACCCTGGGGATGTCAAGCTTTTTATCATCTTTTGTACATTTTATTTTAATTATAATGATTATGTAGCAGAACTGTACTTAACGATAAGTAATTCTAAACCAATTTTATCAATTAATCTTCCTGTTTTAATTCTCTCTTCTATATCTGCACAGCTATTTAAAGCCTTTGTTAATGTTTCCATGGTAAAATTTTTGCTTTGGTTTACATATTTATTAATAGTAAAAGGCATTAATCCTGTTTTTTGGCTAATAACGTCATTATGATATCCTAATGAAAGCAGATTTTTTACTTGAACAAGGATATTAAATTGTCTTGTGACTAAGAACAATATGGACATTGGTTTTTCTTTTAAGGACAATAAATCATAATATAAATCCAATGCTTTCTTCTGCTGTCTGCTGCCGATGGCATCCACCATAAGAAATATTTTTCCGGTAATCTGGGCAGTACATACTTCATCAACATCATCTTTCGTAATTATATCTCTGTCATAGGCATAACAGATAAGCTTTTCCACTTCATTTTGGATATTCTCCATGTCAGAACCTATTTTATTCAGCAGATATAGAATGGTATCTTCTGTGATTTTCTTATTTTCTTTATCCAATAAAGTTGCCACCCAAAGTTTAAGATTCTTTTCATCCATGGCATTCATTTCTGAAATGATTCCTGCATTTTTAACAGCTTTATATAAACGATTTCTTTTGTCTACTTCATTTTCTACAAATACAATATGGGTGGTTTCCGGAATGGAACTCATATAATCTGCCAAGTCACTCTGGTTCTTAAAAAAGCCGCTATTTTCAATTAGAATAAGCCTTCTGTCACTAAAAAACGGCATAGTGTTGGCAACAGATATTACTTCCGCTGTATCAATTCCTTTTCCTTCAAAATAAGAAAAGTTCATTTGATCCCCATCACCAAGTATTGCCGTTTTTAATTTATCCCTATATAATTTTTTCAAATAAATTTCTGTCCCACAGAGCAAATATACCGGCTTAAACTGATTCAGTTTAATATGCTCTTTTATATTTTTCATAGTAACCTCAATTCTAGCGTATTAATTTTTTAATCCTTTAATAAAACCATTAATTTGTACTCAAATACAGATTGTCCTATTACAAACTTACTTTTAAACAAATTTGCTTTTATGAACCTCACCTGTTAATTCAGTAAGCTTTATTCTAATACTTTAATACCTTTATTTCTTTTTATAATATCTCTTCTTCTTTTTCTTATGGAAAGGTTTATTAGCTGTTTTTTTATCCTGCTTCTTCTCTTCTTCCTGCTCCTGATCTCCTTCCGATTTCAGGGATACCCACATAGAAGTTCCTTCTTTCCCTTTCTTTTTGATTTCTAAGAAATCGAACTTCTTTAAAAACTTAGAAAGTTTTGTATCTCCGTAATTACGAATATCAAAATCCGGATACCGTTTCACTAAACGGCTTCCCAATTCGCCCATGTTCATGCTTTGATCTTCCGCATCAATTTCATTCATCATTTTTATAATTGCAGTTTTGATTACATCAATGTCCGTCATGTATTTTACATTATCAGTGCCATCCTGGCTATTTTTAAGGTCTTTATTATTGACGGAATTGCTATTTTCTTCTTTTGCTACAATATCATTTTCCAGAATAACGAAAGGAATGTCATGCTCTGCAATCTTTTTATTATCCTGTTTCTTACTGTGAACGGAAGCTTTGGTATTTAAATTTCCAATTTCCATACTCTTTTTCTCTGTTTCAGCAAGAACATCCAGATATTTAAACTGGTTGCAGGCCGCAATAAAGGGCTTTGGTGTTTTCTTTTCTCCCATACCGACTACCATCATTCCGGATTCCCGTAATCTTGAGGATAGTTTTGTGAAATCGCTGTCACTGGATACGATGCAAAATCCTTCTACATTTTTAGAATATAAAATATCCATTGCATCAATAATCATTGCGGAATCCGTAGCATTTTTCCCCACAGTATAGCCGTATTGCTGCACTGGAGTGACGGAATTCTCTAATAATACATCTTTCCACGAAGAAGTACTGGATTTCGTCCAATCACCATATATTCTTTTGTAAGTTGCCACACCATAATTTGATATTTCATCCAATATATATTTGATATATTTTGCTGATACGTTATCAGCATCTATAAGCACTGCAAATCTTTTTTCTTCTATCATATCATACTCCCAACTAATTGTTGTAAAATTGTCATCCTTTATTCATCCTTTATTCATTCTTGAATACAGATTGAATAAATCCTTTGTTCTAAACCCCATAGTTCTATATTCTATTTTCTTTTTGTTTTCCTGGAAAAATTATATTCCCCAATAATTCAAATAGATTTACACCTAGATAAAGTTCATAAACTATAATATATATTACATAAACAGGGAGAAGTAACCATATCTTCTTACTCTTTATGCAATTACGTTTTCTCTTCTTCTTTAACAATTTTGAATCTTCCCCTTTTTATTTTAGTATAATCCAAAGAATGGTTTATATCAAGTATATCTTACGGCACATCTTTCCTGCATTCCAAATATAAAAGTGTCATTCAAAAAGCCCGCCTTACAAAATCTCTGCCATCAGAGATTCTTTCGGCACAATTCTAGCTTGCTGAATTTGTTCAGTTTTGCTGAATTTGCTTTTAGAATGACATCTTTATGTTCTTTATATTCTTACGATTATTTCCAATACAATTTTTAATCCTTCACTTCCATATATGCGGTTTCCCTTTCAAATTGTGCCAACGCCCCTTCTAATCCATCCCTGCCGTTATAATCACAAATATCTTGTAATATGTTAAACCGAATCAATGGAGGGTAATTCTTTTTACCCTGAAGAATTGGAAATAATATCTTAGCATTGCAGTATTTCATTAGAAGTTGTTCCTTAACTAAAACACTGGGAGTTACCATAGGCGTATCCCCGGAAAGAATAAACAATGCTTCATATGGCAGTTCATCTTTTTGCTCTACATTCTGGATATATAGAATTTTCTTTAAACCCGCTCTCACGTGAGACATTAAGTCTTTTGCAGCAGTATGTGGATTATAAACAGCAATTACTTTTTTGTTTTTTAACAGGGATTCTGTCTGTTTTTTATCACTTCCAAGCACCACTACAATCGGATTAACTTCCGCTTTTTTTAACATATGAATAGATTTCTCAATAAACGTTGCATTCTTATAGGATAAAAGTGGTTCCGATGCCACAATTAAACCCACTGTTTTCATTTTACCACCACCTTATAATTGTTGTATTTCTCCCTGGCTGAACAAAGCAGTGTCATGAAAGCTTACTTTATTAGACTTTTTAACCTTCCCCCTCATATGACACAAACGAAGCATAGATTCATCTGCTTTTTTAGTGCAACCTACACAAATTTCTCCTCATCGATTAATTTATTTTATCATTATTATCCAAAAAAATCAACATAAGAATAAAGTTTCACACATTTTTAACAAATATAAACTGAAATTTATAAATTTGACTCCTATATAAAAACTGGCTTATAACTTGAGCAAATTTTCTTTATATCTGGTAGAATAAAATACTGCATTCTAAGGTCAAAAAAAGTACCGAATTCTATATGGAAAATTCTAATCTTAAAGATATTTTTCCATTAAAATTCAGTACTTCTGAATCTATGTTCAGAGAATGACAGTTTATAATAGTCTGGATTTAGTTTTTTCCGGATAACCTAATTTTGTGGCATTGTCTCGAATAGATAATTGATTAAAAAGATAATAAGCATCCGCCACCCTGATATGCCCCCTGTCAAGTTAATGTCATTAAGTTATGGAAGATCATATCACCCAAGTGAGATGCTTATTTTTAGCTATATTTTGTGTACCTTTGAAAATATTATAGTTTTAATGAAAGTTATTTCTTATTTCCATTAGTGAAAATTTAGAACGTAATAAGCAACATATCTTGCCCCAATTCAAATGATATTTATCTGTCCTTCTTTGATAACCGCCAAACTGCTAATAGAAAGAATATAATTGTTACAATTAATAAATACAAAATACTAAGAACAGGACTTATCACTGTATCACCTATTTTAAAAGTTACTCCCAATTCAAAATGAAATTGATCTATAAATTCTTTTGGAACACCTGCAAATGTAATACTTTCCGCTCGCTCCATCATAATTTTACGAAGCAGCATCCCTATATGAGCAGGGGGAAATACTTTAATTACATTTTGAACAGACACAGGTAAGTTCCCGATTGGTATGTAGATTCCTGTTAAAAATCCTATTAGAGTACCAAGAACTGTACTTAAGGCTCCAAAAGCACTTGCAGTTTTCATAAAAGATACCACAAGAAATAATGTAAAACCGGAAGATAAAATTTGAAGTATAATTAATGCCAGTACCTTCCACAACTCATTCAGGGACAATAATTCTCCGCCATTATAAATAATGTAAATCTCCGCCAATACTAAGCTAAATAAAGTTATAATAAAGCTGATAACAGCAGCACTTATAATATAGCCGCATGTTAATTTGCTTCTTTTAATTGGAGATGCGGAAAAATCTTTGAATAATTTATATTCTTTATCTCCAATCATAATTCCCAATGCTCCAAGTACTGTAGTGATTGGTGTAACGGACAATAATCCGGCCATAATCCAGCTATCCATTAAATATCTGACGCCAGTCAGTCCGTTTCCTTCCAATCCTTTAACAAGTAAATCACCTAAAAAAAGAAAATATAAACCAATTATTATAAATACAGATAGTAGGGAAAAAAATACAGAAGCCTTGTCCCTAAAAAATATTAATAAATTACGCTTAACAAATTGAATCATTCTCTCATTTCCCTCCCCGTAATACGAATAAATGCCTCATCCAGGGTTCCCTTGGTAACCTGGAAGCCTAACATAATATCTTTACACTGTTCCACAACAGGTATGGCCTGTAGTGTAGATTCCAGCGGAAGGATTACTGTATCCCCATTTATTTCGTAAGAAAATCCCAATTCATTTACCAGCTTTGTAACTTCTTCTATATTTTTAGTATGTATGGTCATGGAGTCATTACTATACTGTTCCTTTAGCTGTTCCGGAGTGCCTTTAGCGGTAATTTCACCATTATCGATTACAACCACATAATCAGCTTTGGCTGCTTCTTCCATATAGTGGGTAGTCAGGAATATTGTCATCCCTTCTTCCTTTTGCAAGCTTCGGATGGTTTCCCATACACTTTGTCTGGTTTGGGGATCCAATCCGGTAGTAGGCTCATCCAGGATAAGTATTTTAGGTTTATTAATCAGCGCTCTGGCAATATCTGCTCTTCTTCTTTGTCCGCCGGATAATTTACCATAAGGGCGGTTTAGAAAACTTTCTACATTGGCATTTTTTACAGCATGATCCGCGGCTGCTTTTAGTTCCTCTCTTGAAAGATTATAAAAGCTGCCCCGTATCATCATATTCTCTTTTACCGTAAGTAATCTGTCTAACAGATTGTCTTGAAATACGATTCCTAAAACAGAACGAATCTTATCATCTTCCTTACCTAAAATATGACCGTCAATAATAACCTCTCCTCCGTCAGGTTTTAACAGAGTGCTGATCATATCAATGGTAGTTGATTTACCGGCACCGTTAGGACCTAAGAAAGCAAATAAAGAACCTTGCTCCACGTAAAAATCAATTCCTTTTACCGCCTGAACATCCTCGTAGGATTTCTTTAGACCTGTTACTTCAATAATCTTCTCCATAACCTATTCCTTCCCTTATTAATGATTCAATATACTTTTATAAATCACCTAAACTATAAACCGGCTGAAAATCCTGACTGTCCGCACATAGGAACCCCTCCCACCGGTTCAGTATTACCTTTAGGATATTTTTAAACTCATCTTCCAAAATACCGCTTGCTATATATACAGCAAAAATAGTACGAACCTTTTGACTGTTTATGAATTCCATATCTGATGAATCTTTAAAATTCAAAGTCATTGGCTCAAAATCTATGGTTACTTGATTGGATAACTCTATCTGAAGAATATTTAGTTCTTCCCAAAGCTCCACGGAGGCCTTACATTCTACTTCCATTAATTGTGCAATACTCTTTGCATCAATTTCACTTGGAGTCATATAAAACCAATCTGTAATAGCCATCTTATTAGAATCGTTAAGATTCCCTTTCTTATTCTGTGATGTATTTTTGTTCCCCTTGCTGCCTTTTTTTATTTTCTTGTTCATATATATAAGAATGCTCCTTTCACAGGCTGAACATAATATTCTTTCAACCTTTTAACCTAATGTTCCTTTATAAGATTGGTATTCCCATTTTTTTACCTAAACTCATACCATTCATTTTACTTTATTGTACACAAAAATGCAAGAAACAGAGATTGTTTTATATGCACTTTACATAATCTGTACTTATTTTGTATCCTACTTTTTATTCAGATAAGAAGCTGGTTTTTTCTTGAGATTTTGATATTTTATGTTATACTAAATAGTAATTAAAGCCAAAGATTGAGAGTAAACAGGAGGTACGAATATGTATTACAAACAATATGGGGATACCCAAATGAAAGTATCGGCAATCGGTATGGGGTGCATGCGCTACGACGACGAAGATGTAAAGGCAGGGAATCTGGAGAAATGTGCTGAAGTAACCTTATATGCTCATGAAAAGGGCATAAACTACTTTGATACCGCTCCATTTTATTGTGATGATAAAAGTGAGACTATAACAGGAATAGCATTATCCCAATTACCCCGTGACAGCTATTATATTTCCTCCAAAACCAATATGGGTACCGTTGGGGGAAAATGCACCTCTGATGATTTCCGTAAAAGGTTGGAAACTACTTTAACACGATTAAAAGTAGATTATCTGGACTTTTATCACTTATGGTGTGTATTAAGCTTAGATGCTTTTGAAAAACAATGCGATGCATTATATAAATTTTTTGAACAGGCTAGGGCTGATGGGCTGATTCGTAATATTGTATTCTCCTCTCATATGCAGGGCAACGACTTAGAAGAAGCTGTTTCTAAAGATTTGTTTAAGGGAATGTTAATCGGCTATAATGCTTTGAATTATCGTTTCCGTCAAACCGGTATCGAAGCTGCTTATAAAAAAGGAATGGGTGTTGTTGTTATGAATCCATTAAGCGGCGGGTTAATTCCAAATAATCCAGAGACTTTTGCTTATCTGGCAGAAGGAACGGACTTAACCGTTCCACAGGCAGCTCTTCGTTTTGTAGCCTCCCATAAAGAGATTACAATTACCTTAAATGGATTTACAACGAAAGAACATGTTGATGATGCCTGTAAGGCAGTGGAGAATCTTGTTGAAAAACCGGCAAAGGAAATCTGCACAGAATATGAAAACAAAGGGATTGCCTTAAATAATCTATGTACCGGATGTGCATACTGCAAACATTGTCCAAAGGATATTGATATACCAAAATTCATGGATGCCTACAATCAACATATCTTAGGTAACAGTATGGAGGACCGTATAAAAGGCCATTGGGGTATGTCGGCTTCCAAAGCTGCCGATTGCATTAGCTGCGGAAAATGTGAATCCTTATGTACGCAGCATTTGCCGATTATAAATCGCTTACATGAAATAACTGCTAATTGTTAATCTATTTCTAAATGAATTTGAATTTAAATTATAAAATAATCTAATTATATAATAGAGTATTATAATAATACTTTGAACTTCAAAATACTATTGACGTAATAAAAAATTGCTGATACAATGTATTTAATTTGAAGTTCAAAGTATTTCTTTTTGGTCTTACTATTATGTTGGAGGTATGTATGGGTATTTATGAAGAACAGCTCAATACTTTTTTAGTTAATGTATTTAATAATATATTACGTTTAGAAGAAGCAAGTCTTGCAAAAGGTGAGTTTCGTAACTTGTCAATTACTGAAATGCATGTCATTGAAGCAGTTTATGAAAGTTTGGAGAATAAAGCAAATTCCATGGCAGAGATTGCAAATAGATTGGCGGTTACAGCCAGTACTCTAACAACCTCTGTTAAAACCTTAGAACAAAAAGGGTACCTTTTACGGACAAAAATGCCTGCTGACAAACGAAAAGTCATGGTAACTCCTACTCCCTTATCGGAAATGGCGTACAAAAAACATAAAGAATTTCATAAAGATCTGGTAAGCAGTGTTTCCAAAGAATTATCTGAAGAAGAAATATCTGCATTGACCCAGGCATTAAGTACACTGGATAACTTTTTCAATCATTTAGATAAAAAGTAAATAAGCTATTCTAAGTAAAGTTGAAATTTTTCAACTGCAATATATTCTGGCACATAAAATTGCTATTATTAAAAGGCGCTGGGGCGTCAGAATCGAGGTAATTATGATTAAAATTATAACAGATTCCACATCAGATATAAGTCAAAAACAAGCAAAAGAATTAGGAATCACAGTTTTACCTTTGAGAGTAATCTTTAAAGACGGAGAATACGAAGATGGCATCGATCTTCAAATCGATGAATTCTATAATAAATTAGTGAATTCTGATTCCCTTCCTTCTACCAGTCAGCTTACACCGGAACAATTCATACCTCTTTTTGAAGATGCAAAAAGCAATCAGGATTCTGTTATTGTTATTACACTCTCTTCCCACCTTAGTGGCACCTATCAAAGCGCTGTTATTGCTAAAGACATGTGTGAATATGATAACATCTATATCGTAGACAGTCTAAGCGTTACTTTAGGATTACAAATTTTAGTCAGAGAAGGGATTGACCTGCAAAAGAAAGGATGTCCGGTAGAAGAAATTGTAGAAACTTTAGAAACAAATAAGCATAAAATTCATGTATTTGCCTTAGTGGAAACTTTGGAATATCTGAAAAAAGGCGGTCGATTATCCGGCGTCAGTGCTCTTGCAGGAACCATTCTAAATATCAAACCCATTGTAGAAGTAAAAAACGGTAAAGTAGACGTAGCCGGAAAAGCCCGGGGACTTACCGGTGCCTTTAATAAATTAATTAATTTAATCCAGCAATACGGTGGAATGGATACTTCTAAATATTATTGTCTTGGTTACACCGGTAAAAAAGACAATTTAAACGCCTTTTTAGAATATACAAAGGACAATCTTAATCTGAAAGACGGATTAATAAGTCCTATCGGATCCGTCGTAGGAACTCATGCAGGTCCAGGTGTATGTGGAATTGCATTTTATGATTTTGGTGTTTCACAATAACATATTCTTATATAGATTGTGATAACATTTTATACTTGTTATCCTGTTTAAATCTTATACTCCCTCAACAAACCTCAGAATGGCACACCTCCCATGGTCCATTCTGAGGTTATACTTTTACCAGGCTGCGGTTGGTTTTTCATTTAATAAATTCATGCCTTAGTATTCAAACAATCTAAAAAATCTTAGTATTTATGCTAATCTGAAAATTGACTTTTTCTGCTATTCGTGATATTATTACAAAGTTATAAAACCCTTATAGATTTAAAGCTAAAATGTATGAGACATAAAAAAGTTTAGGATAAATACATATTTTAACTTTTGAAAATCACGTGAGGGAGGAAATCTACATATACTAATTTTATAACGGAACAGCTATCAACACAATCAGCCCAAGATTGGATTAACAGAAATGTTTAAATTAGCGCCATGTACCTCTATTGGGTCAGTATCTTAGAGGTTAACGAGGTAGAGGGTTATCGAAGGATTCGGCGGATGCTCTCTCGTGTTCCCGGACACGTAATATGTTGAAAAAACAATGGGTAACCATGGGACAAAAGCAGCATAACCGGAAAATGAATTAGATATTGCTATGACTTCGGAGTAGATTATTGTAGAAGCAGATTACGAATAATCTTAACTTTATCGAGGCTTAGTTTTATTGTGAATTCATCAGTACTAAGAACATTGAAAATTGAATAAAAAGGAGACATGATTATGTGTGGAATTATTGGTTTTACAGGACAAACGGAGGCTAAAAATGTGTTATTGGAAGGCTTAGAAGCACTGGAATACCGTGGCTATGACAGCGCAGGTATTGCCTGTTTTAATAATGATGTGATTGATACAATCAAAACTACCGGAAAGGTTTCTTCTTTACGAAAAAAAGTGGTGGCTATGCCAGAGTTTCATAGTACCTGCGGAATAGGGCATACCCGCTGGGCAACCCATGGAGGTGTATCAGATACCAATTCCCATCCTCATACTTTTGGTAAAGTTACTTTAATTCACAATGGGATCATCGAGAATTATCACGAGCTTGAAACTAAGCTGGCTGCAGAAGGAAAATTCCCTGTATCCCAAACTGATACGGAAATAGCTGTTATGTTAATTGATTATTTGTATCATGGAAATCCTATGGAAACTTTAAAAAAAGCAATGGACTATCTGGAAGGGACTTATGCTTTTTGCATTCTATTTAAAGATAGACCGGGCGTGATATATTGTCTGCGCAATGGAAGTCCTTTGGTTGCCTGTCACTGTGAAGAAGGTTCAGTTATTGCCTCTGATATGGTTGCTTTAATTAAGTATTCTAAAGAATACTTTGTATTGCCGGAGCAGCACATTGCGGTTCTAACCAAAGATCAGATAACCGTTTTTGACGCAAAGGATAAAGTGGTTATGCCGAAAATGCTTTATGTAAATTGGGATATGTCTGCCGCTATGAAAGGAGGATATCCTCACTTTATGTTAAAAGAGATTTACGAACAGCCGGAAGCTCTGCGTTCTACTATAATGCCCAGGATAGCAAAAGGGAATCTTCCTGATTTGACCAATGACGGGTTACCGCATACTATCCTTGATTCCGTTAATCGAATTATTATAACTGCTTGCGGTACTGCCATGCATGCAGGTTTAATAGGCAGAGTCATGTTTGAAAGACTTCTGCGTATACCGGTAACCGTTGAGATAGCTTCTGAATTCCGTTACCAGAAACCTATTATAGACAGCAATACCTTAGTAATAACCATATCCCAATCCGGAGAGACCGCAGATACTTTAGCAGCCCTTAGACTTGCTAAATCAGGTCATGCCAAAACTCTATCTATAGTAAATGTAAAAGGCTCCTCTATTGCCAGAGAAAGTGATTATGTTATGTATACACATGCCGGACCTGAGATAGCGGTTGCAAGTACAAAGGCTTATACGGCTCAATTATCCTGTCTTTATCTCCTTGCATTTGACTTTGCTTTAGAAAAGGGAAGACTTTCGGAAGAAGACTGTTCTAAAGAGATGGAAGGTTTGCTGCAAATTATACCTGCTATTGAAAAAACTCTAACTTTTCATCCATTGGCAAAAGAGATCAGCCGGAATATAAAAGACTGTGAAGACTTATTCTTTATCGGCCGGGGACTTGATTACGCACTTTCCTGCGAGGGCTCCATTAAGTTAAAAGAAATCAGCTACATTCACTCGGAAGCTTACGCTGCCGGAGAATTAAAACATGGTACACTCTCACTGGTTACGGAAGGAACCCCTGTTATTGCTGTAGCCACTCAATCCAGCGTTTATTCCAAAATGATATCTAATATTCGCGAAGTTCGTGCTCGTGGTGCTATGGTTATATTAATTACAAACGGTAATAACACCGTTGATTCTTCCCTTTATGATTATCATGTTCCATTGCCTTATCTATCCGATAATTTTGCCCCATTTACGGCTGCTGTAGTGCTGCAGATGCTTGCATACTATACTTCCGTCCAACGGGGTTTGGATGTGGACCAACCTCGTAATTTAGCAAAATCGGTAACCGTGGAATAAATGTATTTTATTTTTCTATCTTACTGTACTTTTATACATTCGCCCCTTTCAATCTTATCTTATTTGGCATATAATAAAGTTACTATATTTTTTAATGAAATGTATGAATCTTAGGATAATGATAAACCCTATTCATTATGCTAAGAAATTACATGCAGAAAGGATTTTTAGAAAATGAATGAATTTAA
Source organism: Anaerocolumna sp. (assembly GCF_032079385.1). NCBI lineage: Bacteria > Bacillati > Bacillota > Clostridia > Lachnospirales > Lachnospiraceae > Anaerocolumna > Anaerocolumna sp. The sequence goes on along the minus strand of NZ_DAMAUC010000012.1, from coordinate 12,263 downwards.
AGAAATTACTGCCGCCCAATTAGAAGGTAATCCATTTCAAATGATCGGAAAAGACTGGATGTTAGTTACTGCTGAAAAAGAAGGAACTGTAAATACTATGACTGCTTCCTGGGGAGGGCTAGGAATTATGTGGGGTAAAAATGTTGCTTTTGTAACTATAAGACCTCAACGCTATACAAAAGAATTTATAGACTTTTCCGACACATTTTCTTTAAGTTTTTATGATGAATCTTATAGAAAGACCCTGGCTTATTTAGGCAGAGTATCCGGAAGGGATGAGAATAAAATTGAGAAGGCGGAACTTACTATGGCATATGATAATAGAACACCTTATTTTGAAGAAGCAAATACTGTACTAATCTGTAAAAAATTATTTGCACAGCCTTATGCAGAAGAAAGTTTTATTGATAAATCTATACTGCCTGATGTTTACCCTAATAAGGATTTTCATACGCTTTATGTAGCGGATATTATTAAAGTTTTAGTAAAAGAGGCTTAATTCTAACAAGTTCTGATTCCCCTTTTTCGGTGAAGCAAGGTTTCATACCAAAAAGGGAATTTCATAAAGCAGAAGCTGATTTCACAAAGAATCCGGTAAATACTCTACTTAACAGATTCTTCGTAAAATCAGCTTCTTTTATTATATCTAAAGGTCAAATCGGACATTCCACTTGCCTACAGGCAAATTTATCTGCTTACCCTGCTTGCTCATAACCTCATTGCCACTAGGTGGTATTTCAGCAGGCGCTTGAACTCCTGCTGAAACAGACAAGTCCGCTTTCCTGATGAGGTTAAATAATCGCTAATATATCAATATCCCGTTCTTTTGATAAGTCAATAAAATCAGAGTTCTGTGTTCGTACAACCGGTTTGGTCAAATCATACTTATTAATCATAATAATTTCTGCTTTTTCTTCATTGCTAAGCAGCACCCAGTTATTTATATAGGCTTCTATTATCCTTTCTAAAAAAGTTAACAGAAAGGCCGGATCGTATTTCTGAAGTCCTTCCTTTTCGAATACAGCTATTACTTCAAAAGGACATATACGGCCCCGGTAAACTCTCTTCGCTGTCATAGCTTCATAAATATCAGCAATAGCAACTATTTTTGCAAAAGGTTCAATTTTATTCCTGGTTAATCCCAATGGATAACCGCTTCCATCACATTTTTCATGATGCATTAATGCAGCACGCTTAACTCTGGCATCAAGGTTTTGATGCTTTAAGATAAAATATCCTTTATTGGTATGCTCTTTTACACGTAAATATTCTTCCTGAGTTAATTGAGAGGGCTTTGTAATAAGGTCCTGAGGTATCATTAGTTTACCGATATCATGCAATAGCCCGGACAAAGCCAATAATCTGGTTTCTGATATTGAATATTTCATCCATCCCCCCATTATGTAGCAAAGCAACGCCACATTAATGGAATGTATGTAAGTATCGTCGTCGTATGTTCTCATACAATTTAGCATATCAATTACATGTAGGCCGTTACGGCTTTCCAGTAAGATTGCTTCTATCTCTGAAACCAGCCTCACCGTGTCCAGTTGTTCATTGCCCTTTATTATTGAATCCAAATAACTTTTTAAACTATTTGCATAACTAACAATAGAATCTTGAAAACGTATAAATTCCCTTGTTTTTCGAACTTTTTCCAGATAGGACATGTCCTCTTCAATAATCGGTTCATTTTGAGGTATAGTTTCTTCTACTTCCTGCCCATGGACTTTGTCCTCATTGGAAGCATATATTTTCAATTCACTTACACCATATAACTTTAAACGAATAATGCTGCGCTCTGTAAGCTCCGTATTCTTTTCAATTAACAATTTGTTCTTTGCCAAAACATCCGTTGCCGTAACCATTCCCACAACCGCTTGCTCGCTAGAAATTCGTTCAATATTCATATTTATACCCCCTGCTCCTATGTCATCCCAAATAATGGAGGAAGAAGTTCAAAATAAAAATTCCAAATGAGTTTCCTTCCGAAATTCACTTTGGAGTTCTTCCAGTGTGAAACTTAGAAATTCTTAGTATGCGTACTGTGCTGACTTAGTATATCTTCACACTTCCCCCTGGTTTATATTGTTCAAGTTTTTCATAGCTTACTTTGTACTATCTAATATATAACTTCCTGTAAAAACAGTCCTCTTGCTTCTGCTGTTGAACCCGCCTTTTCACGATCCCTTGAGTCAATGACTTCCTTTATAAAGTCAGGTTCCATATTACCTGCTCCAACTTCCATTAATGTGCCTGCTATGATTCTTGCCATATTAGGCCAAAAGTCATCTGCCTCAATAGTAATTACAATTTCATTTATATCAGAATAAATGTCTAACTTATGGATGGTTCTTTCTGTAGACTTTTTCATTCTTTTATTATCCGAAAATGCTTTTAAATCATGCTTTCCTATGAAATGCTTTGCAGCTTGTCTCATCTTCAGGGTATCCAGCTTGTGAAAGCTGTAAAAATTATATTTTCGTTCAAATACAGATGGAACTTCTCCCATAGATATTTTATATTCATATCGAAAAGCCTTTGCGTTAAAACTGCTATGAAACCGTTCAGGAACTTCAGCTACCTCAAGTACCGCAATATCTCTTGGCAAGAAACGATTTAGATAATGTTTTATTTCATATAATTTCAAATCCGTATTCGTTGTAAAATTAGCAATTTGGTTATAGGCATGTACCCCTGCTTCGGTTCTTGCAGCACCTACTAACTGAATCTGCTCATTTTCCATCTTGCTTAATACGCTTTCTATCTTATCCTGGATGGTAACTCTTTGGGGATTACCTGGCTGCTTCTGCCATCCGTCATATCTGGAACCATCATATTCTATTACTAATTTTATATTTCGCATAATTACTCCTTATATATACATATATCGAACTTTTTCTGGATTACTTTAATCTTGTGGCTTTACTATCATTTATCTTAATTATCTATTATATTGGTTAAAATGTCTAGGTGTTTCTACAAAGAAATGCAAAAAAACTACCTTGCTTCATTAGCAAGGTAGTAAATATATGTCTATTATATTTCAAATAATAAATCGCCATATGTTGGTACCGGCCATAATTCCTTATCCACAATCAATTCTAATTCGTCAATTGGTGCTCTTAGTTCAGACATAGCAGGAAATATTACTTCTCTAAAGTAGAAAGCCTGTTCTTTTCCTTCCTTGGAAGCAGCCTCCTCTACATAGGAAGTTAGATTGTTCACAGCCTGCTTCGTCTTCGATAATAAAGCAGATGTCTGCATTAACAAATCCTCCTGAACACTTACATCTGCCTGAGGGCATGCACCTTTAACAGTGGAAATAGATTCTGCCATTTTTGTAGCGTATTTAATAGCTGCAGGGATAAATTTCTTATTTGCCATTTGAATCATAGTCTTTGCTTCAATATTTATGGCTTTTGAATAGGTTTCATATTCAATCTCTGCCCTGGAGTGAAGTTCTGCTTCTGAGAACACATGATGCTTTCCAAATAATTTTATTGATTTTTCTGTGGTCAAAGAACTTACTGCCTCAACCATGGATCTAATGTTTGGTAATCCTCTTTTACTGGCTTCCTCTACCCATTCTTCCGAATAACCGTTACCGTTAAATACGATTCTTTGATGTTCCGTTACTGTTTTCTTAATCAAATCATGAACCGCTAAGTCAAAGTTATCTGCCTGCTCCAATTCATCCGCCATGTCACATAAAACGTCTGCAACCATTGTATTTAATACAGTATTTGGTCCTGCAATTGACATGGAGGAGCCAACCATCCTAAATTCAAATTTATTGCCGGTAAAGGCAAAGGGTGAAGTACGGTTTCTGTCCGTAGCATCTTTTCTGATGATTGGGATTGCATGAGCACCTACACTGATTCTTCCGCCCTGTTTACTTCTGGTGGCCTCACCGGTTTCAATTAATTGGGTTAATACATCTGCTAGCTGGTCACCTAAAAAGATAGAGATAATTGCAGGAGGCGCTTCATTGGCTCCTAGTCTATGATCATTTCCGGGAGTGGAAGCTGACTGACGAAGTAAATCTGCATGTTTATCTACTGCTTCTAGTACTGCAGATAAGAATAATAAAAACTGTACATTTTCATGAGGTGTTTTTCCCGGATATAGAAGATTTTTTCCTGTATTGGTTACCATAGACCAGTTATCATGTTTTCCAGAGCCATTTACACCTGCAAATGGTTTCTCATGAAGAAGGCATGTTAAACCATGATGATTCGCAATCCTTTTCATTAATTCCATGGTTAACTGGTTGTGGTCTGTTGATATATTGGCAGTTGTATAAATAGGTGCTAACTCGTGCTGTGCAGGAGCTACTTCATTATGCTGTGTTTTAGCCAACACTCCCAGCTTCCACAGCTCTTCATTTAATTCTTTCATGAAGGAGGCAACTCTTTCTTTCAGAGTTCCAAAATAATGATCATCCAGTTCCTGTCCTTTAGGAGGCATTGCGCCAAATAAAGTTCTTCCTGTAAAGATTAAGTCTTCTCTTGTTAAGTATTTTTCTTTATCTATTAAAAAATATTCCTGTTCCGCTCCTACAGAACACGAAACATATGTTACATCACTATGTCCAAATAATTTAAGAATACGAACCGCCTGAGTGCTTAAAGCTTCCATGGAACGAAGTAATGGGGTTTTCTTATCCAATGCTTCACCGGTATAAGAACAAAAAGCAGTTGGTATACAAAGGGTAACTCCGGAAGAATCTTCTCTTAAGAAGGCCGGGGAGGTACAATCCCATGCCGTATAGCCTCTCGCTTCAAAAGTAGCTCTAAGTCCGCCTGAAGGAAAGGAGGAAGCATCCGGTTCACCTTTAATTAATTCTTTACCGGAAAACTCCATAATTACTTTACCGTCTACTGTGGGGCTGATAAAGGAATCATGTTTTTCGGCAGTAATTCCTGTCATTGGTTGGAACCAGTGAGTATAATGAGTTGCGCCTCTTTCAATAGCCCAATCTTTCATTGCATTGGCAACTACCTCTGCAACCGCCGGATCTAAATCCTCACCGTTTTCAATAGTTTTCTTTAATGCAATATACGTTTTCTTAGGAAGACGTTCCACCATAGTTGCATCATTGAAAACGTCAATACCAAATATCTCAGTTAATTTTCCTGCCATTTCGAATTTAACTCCTTCCATTTCCTATTATCTGTTCTACTTTAAACAATTTAAATTGCAATGTCAATCTTATACGTAGATGTATGCTGCGAAATCATAACTATTTGAATGAAAAAAGTGTTCTCAATATATAAAATTTGAGAACACCTTTGCTCCAACGAAATTTCGCCTACAAATAAAATACCACGTTTCTTAAAAAAAGAAAAGAGTTTTTTATAATTTTTTTATATTTTCTTTATATTTATTTACTCGTTTATTTATAAGCTGATATTATAAATCTATTTGTTCTAGAATATATACTTATTATTTATGCATTGTAATCTCCAACTGATTAAAAGGTATGGTAATCTGATTTTTATCAAAAGCAGCTTTGATTTGCTCAAGTAGTTCCCATTTTAACTTTAGATATTCATCGTTTAATACCCATACCCGAATGCCCATACTAACGGAATTGACATCTAAGGAATTCACAAACACATTAATATCCTTATCTTTTATAACTTTTTCATTCTGATTCAGGATATTCATTAGAACCTCTTTTACTTTCTGAATATCCTCCCTATATTCAATAGAAACTGTCAAATCTAATCGTCTTGTAGCTTCATTGGACGCATTAATAATGTTAGAATTGGAAAGGGCACCATTTGGCATAACTAGCAGCTTATTATCTGCAGTATGAATCTTGGTATAAAAAATATCAATAGCAGTTACCGTACCTTCATTGGTCATATTTCCAACGGAGCCCGTAGTTATGATATAATCCCCGACACGGAAAGGTTTCAAAATTAATATTAACACACCACCTGCAAAATTGGACAGCCCCCCCTGTAAAGCCAAGCTGATACTTAATCCCGCAGATCCAATGATTGCAACTATGGTTCCGCTATCTATTCCAAATAACCAGATAATACTTTGAGTAAATAAAATCGTGTGTAGTATAGCTTTAACCAATGCAAGCAAAAACCCGGAAACACTAATTTCAATCTTTGATCGGTTAAAGAATTTCTCCAGAATGCGGATAGCATACTTAATTAACTTTTTACCAACAAAAATAATTACTAGGGCAAACAATAATCTTATTAAGAAATTCAATCCTTTTTCAGATATATTCTTAATAAACTTATCAAAATTAAGCAAAGTTTCCTGGGGTGTTCCCGTCTCTAACAAAGGTAAATATTTGATCATGCCGTAAATCCTTTCTGACTTCAATATAAATAATTACCCCTTATTTCACTCCCTCTATTCCGGATAAATCGGTTACTTCCCTTTTTGTCCGTATATCTTCTGTGGGTGTACAAGTAAATATGGATATTCCAAGAGGCGGAACTGTTACATGGATGGAATCCTCCCTGCCGTCTGCTTCTTTTCTCTTGGATGTTTTTAACCTTGGATTAACATTTCCATGTCCGCCATAGATTTCTTTATCACTGTTAAATATCTCTTTGTATTTTCCTGCAAAAGGTACACCAACAGGGAATTCTTTATATACCACAGGTGTAAAATTGCATAGTACCAATAAGGTATCCTCTGCACTATCTGTCCTTCTGGCAAATACTATAATACTATGGTCTGCATCCATACAACTAATCCATTCAAAACCCTCTGCTTCAAAATCCAGCTGATACAAAGCCGGATATTTGACATATAATTTATTCAACTCTTTTACATAGCGGTTTAACTTTCTGTGGCTTTCTTCTCCCAAAAGTTCCCAGTCCAGGCCTTTGTTTTCATTCCACTCATTCCATTGTGCAAAATCCTGTCCCATAAATAATAATTTCTTGCCAGGATGAGTCATCATAAAACCATAAGCCACACGTAGGTTATCAAATTTCTCTTCTACACTCCCCGGCATTTTATTAACCATAGAGCCTTTTTCATGAACAACTTCATCATGAGAAAATACCAATATAAAATTCTCGCTATATGCATAAATCATACTAAAGGTAAGTTCCCCATGCCTGCCTTTACGAAACAGGGGATCGCATTTCATATAACCTAAGAAGTCATTCATCCATCCCATGTTCCATTTCATATCAAAGCCTAGTCCACCCTTCTCAACCTCTCCCGTGACTTTAGGCCAGGCAGTGGATTCTTCCGCAATTAGCAGGGCTCCGTATTTTCTCTTTTTCAAAATAGAATTTAAATGTTTTAACAGTTCTACTGCTTCTAAATTTTCATTGCTGCCATAGATATTCGCTACCCATTCTCCATCTTTCTTACCATAATCCAGATAAAGCATGGAAGCAACTGCATCTATGCGGATGCCATCTACGTGATATTTTTCTATCCAGAACAATGCGTTGGCAATAAGGAAATTGGATACCTGAGGCCTTCCATAATTATATATTAATGTTCCCCAATGAGGATGTGAACCTTGCCTCGGGTCTAAATGCTCATATAAACAGGTTCCGTCAAAATTAGCCAAACCAAAAGCATCCCTTGGAAAATGTGCCGGTACCCAGTCAAGGATAACACCGATTCCCTTCTGATGCATATAATCCATAAAATACATAAAGTCATATGGAGTACCATATCTTGCTGTAGGTGCATAATATCCGGTTACCTGATACCCCCAGGAACCGTCATATGGATGCTCCATAATAGGCAATAATTCAATATGGGTATATCCCATATTCTTCACATAACTTGCCAGTTTAGGCGCTATCTCCCTGTAATTATAAAATTCCTTTTCCCCTTCTGGATTTGGTTTCATCCAGGACCCCAAATGCACCTCATATATGGACATGGGCTCCTTCTTAAAATCAAATTGTACTCTATCTTTTAACCATTTTTTATCTTTCCAGTTATACTGGCTTATATCCCAGACAACGGAAGCCGTATTGGGACGAAACTCTGCAGCATTGGCATATGGATCTGCTTTAAGAAAAGTAAGTCCGCCCTGCCCCTTCAATTCGTATTTGTATAACTGTCCGGACTGTATTCCTGGAATAAACAATTCAAAGATTCCGGAATCCCCCAAACGTCTCATGGGATGTCTTCTTCCATCCCAGTAATTAAAGTCACCTACCACACTGACTCTAATAGCATTTGGTGCCCAAACTGCAAATAAAGTGCCCTGGACTCCATTGGTTTCCATAAGATGGGCACCTAGTTTTTCATAAATTTCATAGTGAATACCATTAGAAAAGCGATTCATATCCAGTCCATCAATAACTGGTTCAAAAGAATAAGGATCAAATATTTCTTCTTTTGTATTATTATCATAAGTTACCAGATAAGTATATGGTTCTACTTTTTTTATAGGCAGCAAAACAGCAAAATAGCCCTCTTCTTCGAATAGTTCAATGCTTTCGTTCTTCTTGGAGAATCTTACATTCTCCATGCTATAGGTATTTTGGCTGTCTCTTAATTTAACAGCTACCTCTTTTGCAGTGGGAATATATGCCTGAATCAAAACTCCATATTTTGTTTCATGTGCACCCAGGATATTATGTGGATCATCATGTTCTGAGTGAATGATTGCTTTAGCCCCATCCCAATCCATTAATTTGTAAAGTGCTTCCATAGGAATCCTCCTGCTATTTTTAATTACAAGCTTTAACCTATACTTATTTCTTCAGTTTTATTCCAAATACCATTCATCTACTTTAGTATCCTCTCCATCTTCTGATTTTGGAATGTATTTTTTTAATACCCTTTCCAATGGAAGAGAGCATAATAAAAGACAGATTCCTGAAGAAAAGAATAGGAATATAGGTTGTACCCATATAATGAAAGCAAAAACTCCAACAATTAGTAACATAAGTATCGTAGTTGGCAAATGTTTTACAGACATAAGAAAAGAAGTTTTTAATATCTGCAATTTGCCCATGGTAAATCTAGATAATAGTGGAAATACATAAACAGTACCACATAGCATGATAAATGAAAATGCAGTAAAGGCAGCTAATAAAATTGATTTCATACTGCCTTCTTCTAAGGCTCTTGCAAAATTGAAGTCTATATACAGTATGTAATATGATATCATTAAAATAATACCAAGAACCATACCATTAAGAAAGTTCATTTTAAATGAATGAAAAAACTCCCGGAACAAATATCCTCTTTCTCTTCTAATTACCTTTACTACAGTATAATACAATGCCGTGGTAGCAGGGCCTATCGTTACAATGGGCAGACATAGCAAAAGCCACAGAATACTAATAACCAATATATCCCACATCTTTCCTAAGAAGCTGAAAACGCCATTGTCCATACTAAAAAAATTGTTCATTTTATTTCTCCTTTTGCTCTTCATAAGTTGAGATTAACTATATATTACTATTTTATCATAAAAAACAAGGAAGCAAAAGTACAATTATAATAATTATAGAAGTTGATTCATCCCCGCACTAAATTAATAATATAATCAAGGCAAAAACTGCTTCAAGCAGAGACACTAACTGTAAAAAGGAATTAATATGCAAGAAAGTGTTAATGTGAAGAAAGTGTTAATGTGATAGAAAGGTCTAATGTGATAGATAAACCTAACGTGATAGATAAACCTAATGTGATAGATAAACCTAATGCGATAGATAAACCTAATGTGATAGATAAACCTAATGTGATAGATAAACCTAATGTGATAGAAACGTCCAATGAAAAGAAATGCCTAATGTATAATGTTAAAAAGTTTAATATGAAAGAACTCTAATATGAAAGAAGCGAAGAACCCCAAGTAAGGATTCTTCGCCTCTTCGATACCAAAACTAATTTATTTCGTTTCTCTTTATTTATTTGTAGAAAGCAATGTTAATACCATGTCTGCAGCTTCTGCACGTGTTAACTTTTCATTCGGTCTGTATTCATTTCTGTCGTTTGTAGTGATAAGTTTGAAACCATGGGCAAGAGCCGCATAACCTATATTAGATTCTGTAATTTGACTTTGGTCAACAAATGCAGTACTATAAATACCTTTTAGTTTAGCAATGTTATCATAACCTAGTATCTGCACTGTGAATTTTGCAGCATCTATACGTGTTATGGAAGAATTATTCTTGTTTAGTTCAAATTTCTTATCATAATAATAGTTCAATTTAGTAAGGAATTCATTTAATTCCTTTACGGTAATTGCTTCATCTGGCAGGAATTTACCGCCTTCAAAGCCAACTCCCAATTCTGCCAGTAAAAGGATGTTCTTTTCTGATTTGTGTCCCTTAATATCACTGTAGGTATAATTACCAGCATTATCTGTATATTCTTTTCCATCATAGTCTAATTGTTTACCTGTAAAAGGTGAAATATATGCCGGTACTAAATCATTTCTGTACACTAATCTAATTTCACTTTTTACAGAATAGCCTTCAGCTTGTTCTTGTACTTTAGCCTTATCATTATAGCTGTGAATATTATTGATTTCATATACTAAACCAAAAGTATCTTTTAAATTATAATACTCAAAAGCTTTCTCTGCAGATATTATATTCTTTGGTGATTCAAATTGGATGTTTTCATCCCAATTATAGGAGAAATTATATATTTTGCCGGTTATTCCATCTACAGCGCCATATATTCCATTATAGGAATAGTTTATTTTTTCATGAACTCTATCATAGTTATAATAATATCCGCCATAGATTTGAGTATCACCCTTATAACCAATCACATAGGATCCATCATTTGCAGTTAAGACTGTATTCCCAAATAGATTTGCCACCTGTTCTTTTAAGAATTTTTCTAAAATTGTCTGCCCTTGCTTTTTACTGTATTTAATTTTGGGAAGTTCTTTTCCTTCCAGTCCATAATAGTAGGAATCTTTTACGCTGGAATTGAAAGAAATTAATTTACCTGTTTTTGCATCTACTGTGGCACTGGCATAAGCACGGTAAGTATCCCCGCCTTTTTCGTGATTTACTTCTCTTGGATCAGAAAAATAAATATTCCATACATATTTATCTTCTGCATCTTTATTTTCTCTTATATAATAATCCCTATATTTGTATAAACGGGCAGATATAGAATTTGCATTTTTATCTAATAACAAACTGGAATTGTCGGTTACTGTTTTTATTGCTTTGTCTTTACTGATTAGTCCCTTTAATTCATCTATTTTTGCAATTTCCTCATCCGTAAGGCCTCTGTTTGCAGCCGTATCGGAAGCTGCTTCTTTACTATTTTCTTCAGTTTGAAGTGTACTCACCCATTGGTTTTGAGTCGTGTAAACTTCACCAGTTTTTGCATTTACAGATGCATATGATAACTCCGGTGAATATACAAGAAATGCCTTAATAGTTGTATTTCCCTTATCATCTGTTTCGTATGCATTCTGATAAGATAATTTCATAGTTACTTTTTTTCCCAATTTCTCAGCAGCTTCTTTTTCGGAAATTTTTACATCAGCAGATGGAACCTTTACACCAAACAACCAATTTAAGTCATAAGAAGTTACTTTACCAGTATCATAATTTACACCTATAGTAACAGTATTGTCCGGCATAGGAACCTTATTTTCTACACGTCTGAATGTATAAATATATTGGCTGGAATAGCTTCCGCTGGATTCCGCTTTCACAAATTCTATTTTATCTGCAACTGCGGGCACCGTTTTCTTAATAAAATCCATTGCAGTAGACTGTAATTCTGATTTTAAATACTTAGGGGTAGACCTTCCCTCCTTATCATTATAAAAATTATACCTGATAATATTCTCGTCTTGATCAACACAAACCGTAATATTTTGTGAATAATCCTCACTACTCCAATTCAAATACCAGTAAGCATTGCTATAAGCATTTTGAGTATTATAATAATAATCAAATTTAGTCATTTCTTTTGGAATGAAAAGCGTTGCTTTCACAACTTTAATAACCGATTCCAGTTTTTTATCCGTAGGCTCTGTGACAACACTTTCTTTGGCTTGTGTGCCTCCTGTAGCCGCTATTCCTGCAGCTTCAACCGGCAAACCAGTAAATAACATACAACCAATCAGAGCTAAAGGTATTATCTTTTTCTTTACCATTTTATTTCCTCCTTAAACTTTTACAAACATTCTTATAATTTTTTGATATACATTAGACGAAGTAAATTATGGTATAGTTCCATAATTTTAACAAAAATTTATTTGATTTATTTGCCAAACTAAATTCTAGCTATTACTAGAAGTAACTCTGGCAAATCCC
>NZ_DAMAUC010000011.1:148241-161046 GCF_032079385.1 Anaerocolumna sp. | reverse complement strand
GCCATGCCGCACGAGGGAAAGGTAGCAAAATTTATCCTATACACCACGTTATCCTAACAAAATATAAATCGAGTCATTAAGAAAACCCCAGTAGCACTTTCTGAGTTCTCTACAACCTCCAGGCAAAGCGTCCTACATAGATAAATTTTTATTTTGAGTTGATATTTTAATATGTATATGTTAATATTATAAAAAATTAAGGGTAGGTAGCTGTTATGTCTAATTTAAAAATATTCATAATGAATAGGGACGACGATAGGCAGCGCTTGTAACTGTGTGAAATTATAACATAGGTACAAGCGCTTAAAGTGTTGTGCCTATGTGGAAATATTAGATATTAAGGACCACATTGGTATTTTTACTGGTGTGGTCTTTTTCTATATGAAAAATTTCTATACAGAACTTTTAGGAATGAAGTTTTCATTACTTTTTAAAGGAGGTGGTGTTATGAGGCATAGAGACGATGTCTGTATGGATGTGATATGCCATATGGGAGAACATTATAAGGTTAAATATATTAGGTTGAAAATAATAAATAATAGAAAGGCTGCCACCGGGCAATTCTTTCAAAGGTTGAGAGAAAGTGAATAGAAAGAATCCTGTGAAATAGTTTTTTTCAAAGGTTGAAAGATTTCAAGATGTCTATCTGTGGCGGTATCACATGTGAAAAGCAGATGTGATATGTAAAGGATGCTAAATATGAAGACGTTACAAGGAAATATAATTAATAAAACTATCGAAGCTGAAGAAATAGAGAGTTATATTGGACGGGGAATTAAAATACACGGCAGTATTTATAAAATAAGAAAAATGAGTGGTTTTGCTTTTGTTTTATTGCGTACTACACGTAAGATTGTACAGTGTGTGTATAGTGAAGAAGTTTCCCAATTTGATTTGAATTTATTAAAGGAAGAAAGCAGTGTATGTGTTACCGCTAATGTTGTAAAAGAGGAAAGATCAAAAACAGGTTGGGAACTAAGAATGCTTCAAGTTAAGGTGTTATCAATGCCACAAGAGGAATTGCCGATAGTCATAAATAATAAAATGGTGGATACCTCAATGGAAAATTTATTGGATTTTCGGCCTATTACATTGCGAAATGAAAAAGAGAGAGCAATTTTTAAGCTGCAAGAAGGAATATGTAACGGTTTTCGTACTTTTTTATTAGAGAAAAAGTTTACCGAGATCCATACACCTAAAATTGTATATGCAGGGGCAGAAGGGGGAGCCAATATTTTCAAGTTAGATTACTTTGGCAGGGAAGCTTATCTTACCCAAAGTCCCCAGTTTTATAAGCAAATGATGGTTGGGGTATTTGAGAGGGTATTTGAGATAGCACCGGTTTTTAGAGCAGAAAAACATGATACTTCCAGACATTTAAATGAATATACCAGTGTGGATTTTGAAATGGGGTATATTGAAAGTTTCGAGGATATCATGGAAATGGAGACAAAGATGCTGCAATTTACAATGGACTATTTAAAGGTGCATTACTCTTATGAATTGGGGTTGTTAAAGGTAATAATTCCAGATGTTTCTGAAATTCCGGTTATTAAATTTAAGGAAGCAAAAGAATTAATTTCTAAGGAATATAAGAGAGAGATAAAAGACTTTGATGATTTTGAACCGGAAGAAGAAAAACTCCTTAGTAAGATAATTGAGAAAAAAACTGATTCAGATTTCGTATTTGTCACTCATTATCCAAGTAAAAAGAGACCTTTTTACGCCAAGGAGGATAGAACTAATCAAGAAGAAACCCTTAGTTTTGACCTGCTATTTCGAGGACTTGAAATAACCACGGGAGGGCAAAGAATTCATGATTACAAGAAGCAGATAGAAAAAATGAAAAGACGCCAAATGACAGTGGAGCTTTTTGAGAGTTATCTAATGATGCATAAGTATGGAATGCCGCCTCATGGGGGCTTGGGGCTAGGTTTAGAAAGATTTACAAGCAAACTATTGAATCAGGAAAATGTAAGACTGGCAACATTGTTTCCAAGAGATATTCATAGAGTTACGCCATAAGGATCTCCTGATACTAATTTTCGAATATGTAATTAATGAAATATTAAGTTAATTATTGGTAGAGATTTTTATAAATATATAGTATAATTTAGAATGGAATCATATCAAGGAAGAGAGATTAGAATAGGTGCAAAAACATACGATAGGATTCTTTTTTGATAGTAAACTTGACTTTGTAAAGTTTAGATTTTTTTCGAAATAATGTTGCTATATACTTGTTGTTATAGTACAATAGGCCTATATGAGGGTAGCGAAGGATTTATAACTAAATATATTAATTTACTAAACATAAACTAAACTTATATAGGTAAATGCTGCAATTTAAGCCGTATCCATTATAAGGCAATTGCAAAATAAAAATTAGTGTTTTTCGGGGCTTACTGCTTACAAAAGACAGACTCTTTATTTTGCGATGGCCTTTTTTATTATAGAAAGCTTATAAAATTTAATGAGGGTACAGTTATGGTAAAGGAAAATCAAGATATGCAAAATCGATTCAATCCAAAAATGATTATAGTTGTAATTTTATTAAGTTCCATTCCGATTTTAACTTTTTCTATTTTGGAAGTTTCAATGGGGGTAATTTCTGAAAAGAAAGAATATGTGGAAACGGCTCATTTTCTCGGATTCGCTGTAGCTTTTATTATTATACTCATTATTTCCGTGATTATTGGCCAGTACATAAGAGCTGTAAATGATAAAAAAGTACTGGTAGCCACATTAGAACTAAAACACATAACCAACAGCATCCATGCTGGAGTGGTTAATTTTTTGCTGGAAAAGAATTATGGAATTACTTATGCCAGTGACGGATTTTATGACATTATTGGCTATAGTAAGGAAGAAGTAGAAAAAAATAATAACAGTATTTTGAATTATATTTATGAAGATGATATAGACATGTTTCAATTTCCCATAGATGGAGTTCGAATCGGTGATTATATTCAGAAGGAATTTAGAATTCGAACGAAATGTAAGGAAATAAGGTGGATACTATTTAACGGTAATTATTCAGAAGGAAAAGACGGACACACTATTTCTGCAGTTTTAGTTGATATTACGGAATCAAGACAGATGCATGAGCGGCTATTAGTGGAAGAACAGCGGTATCGTGTGGCTACTGAAATTTCCAATGATATTTTATTTGAATATGATATTAAAAATGATTACATGAAATATGCAGAGCGTTATAGGGATTTATATAATATGGATCCCAACATTCCTAATTTTACGGCTCAATATGAATATTTCGAGGAAATTATCCATCCGGAGGATATTGGATTGTTTATAGAATACGGCAAGGCTTTAATCAGTGGAGAAGCGTTGATTGAGGCTGAATTTCGATTACTTGATAAAAACAACAAATATGTTTGGTGCCATCTGTGCGGTAAAACCATTTATGATGAAAAAATGCAGCCAATTAAAGTTATTGGTAAATTAGTTAATATTGATCTGTATAAAAAAGACTTTGAAATTCTTGAATATAAAGCGAAGAGAGATCCACTTACAGGTGTATTCAATAGAAATGTGGCACAGGACTTAATTAATGACTATATTGAGAAGAACAAAGAGAAGCTGCACACCTTTATGGTAGTAGATATTGACGATTTTAAGAATATTAATGATCAATACGGGCATCAAAGGGGAGATAGAGTATTATCCTTTGCAATCAATCAAGTAAAATTAATTTTTTCTTCTGATGAAATTATAGGCAGAATCGGAGGAGATGAATTTGTTGTATTTATTGGAGATACCACTGATGAGAAAATGGTTCTGGCAAAAGCGGATATTTTACATAAAGCCTTGCAAACAGTTTATCATGATAATGGATTTGATATTTCACTATCTGGAAGTATTGGAATATCAACTTATCCAAAGGATGGACAAAATTATGAGGAATTATTTGATCGGGCAGATCATGCTTTATATGATGTAAAAGAGGGGGGCAAGGATGGTTATAAGTTGTTTACCTAATTGGCGCAAGTATGCATTAGAGTGTTAAAATGTTGTCATTCCGGGAAAAGTCGGAATAGCCGAATTTTAATGAAGAATCTGAAATAAGGTTCTTTCATTAGAATTCGGCTTTTTGAATATACATTTAAAATTCTATATTATATTGCAGTCTCATAGGTTATTTAAAATCTTTTATGGAAATTGCCTTGGTTATGCTTAGAAGTATGATATATAGTGCACAGAGTAAAGCACAAAAGGCAAGAAGCATTAAGACACCGGTGGGAGCTATATATTCGTAGATTCGAAATATAAGATAGCTGGATCCGGCAATAATAATACCAGGTTTTAGAATCCAGTTGACGGAATGAAAAGAAGGTTTTATATTCTTTATAACGATAAAACCGTCAAAGGAGGTAATAACTAACTGGCTTATTAAAAGACTTATCAGGTAGCCTCTTATACCATCCTGGGGAACCAGCCATAATATGAGAAGTATTCCGGTTGCATGACCGATGATGGAGTTTGCAAAGGTTAAGTGAGCCTTTCCCAGGCCGTTAATAATACTGCTTAAGGTAGTGGTGATATACAGAAAAGGACACATCCAGGCCAAAGTCATCAGTAAATCTCCTGCAAGTTCATTATGAAAAATGACATTTCCTAATTCCTTACCAAAAGTTAAAAATACCCCCATACTTAATATCCCAATGAGCATACTGTATTTTATAGACAGAGCAGAGGTTTTTCGAATGGTGTCATAATTTCTGGATGCCTGTGCTTCTGATATAGTTGGTAATAAAAGAACCGCCAAGGAATTGGTAATTGCTGAGGGAAACATAATAAAAGGTATGGACATGCCGGTTAGTGTTCCGTATATACTAAGAGCTTCGGAGTTACTAAGACCATGTTTTTTTAGCATACTTGGAATAATAATGGCTTCTACACTATGTAAGATACTAATTAATAAACGGTTGCCAGTTAGTGGAAGCGCTAATTTAACCAATATATTAGCCAAACTTTTATTTCGGATCTCCACAAAACCACTTATTCTTGAAAGCTTTTTAATTTCTCTGGAAGAAGAAGTACAAAGTAAAGAGACTATGTTATATAAGTCAGAAAAAATTTCCCCCACTACAATACCAAGGACAGCCAATTCACAGGTTACTTTTGCGTTTCCACCGCCAACAGCACCTGCAAGCACATATACAGTTAAAACGCGTACCATTTGTTCCACTAATTGGGTGGTGGCAGGTACACCTGCTTTTTTTAACCCATAATAATAACCATTAATACAGGAAGTCATACCGCAGAAAGGGAACACAAAAGCCAAAAGTTTTAAGGAGGATGCACTGCTGGGTTCCATTAGCATATTAGAAGCTATGGTTTCTGAATTGTAATAAACCAGGACAGATAATAAAAGTGCAATCCCCACAGATAAAATCATGCCTATTTTTAATATCTTAGGTATATTCTTGTAGTGTTTCTTGCCAAGTTCTGTAGCAACCATAGTGGATATGGCAGTTTGGATACCGGAAGCATATATTGTAAAACAAATACCATACACAGGAAATACTAATTGATAAACACCCATTAATTCAGCACCCATTGCATTGGACAGATAGATGCGGTAAAAGAACCCGATTAAACGGGTAAGTAAACCGGCTATGGTCAAAATGGCAGTACCTTTTATTAAGTTACTTTTGCTCATATATATAACCATGCTCCTTTCAAAGTCTGGAGGTTTTGTGCGAAGCACAATTCTTCGGTTGAAAGAATAAAATCAATCAACCGTCACCGTAAATCTGATAAGAACTTATTTAAATATATTCGTAGAAAATAAAACAATTACAGAAGAATGAAACTAATTTAATTTTGTAAAATTATAATTCAAAAAATTCTTGAGGCCGCAAGTAAATTTTGTTATACTAATAAAGCAATATATATCCTTTGTTTTTACAAAATAGCAGAATGAGGGTAAGTGATTATGAAGAAGATTCTTATGATTGGTACAGGAGGAACTATTGCATCCGGACCTTCCTCCAACGGATTAGTGCCTCAATTAACATCGGATGAAATTATTAAATACATCCCGGATATCTCATTTATTTGTCAAGTTGAGACCATTCAAATATGTAATATAGACAGTACAAATATTTCTCCTGAAATATGGATTAATTTAGCAGAAACCATTGAAGAAAATTATGAAAAGTATGATGGCTTTGTCATTTGTCATGGTACTGATACTATGGCATATACGGCAGCTGCACTTTCCTATATGGTACAGCACTCACCAAAACCTATTGTTCTAACCGGTGCACAAAAACCCATAACCATGGAAATAACAGACTCCAAAACTAACTTATATGATAGCTTCTTATATGCTGCTTCGGATGATGCCTCCGGGGTTCAGATTGTCTTTAATGGAAAAGTAATACTTGGAACCAGAGCAAGAAAGACTCATTCAAAAAGTCTGCAGTCTTTTTCCAGCATTAATTATCCATACCTTGCATTGATACAGGACGGACGTATTATTCAATATATTAAGCAGGATAAATGTACAGAACCGGTATTCTATCATAAACTTAATTCAAAGGTAGGACTTTTTAAACTAACACCCGGTGTCGGCGAAGATGTACTTAACTTTATGCTTGAGAATTATGATGCAATTATAATTGAGAGCTATGGAGTAGGAGGAATTCCAAATCTTCCTCAGTGCCACTTTTTGGATGTGATACATGAATGGATTCTAAAAGGAAAAACCGTTGTTATGACTACTCAGGTACCAAATGAGGGAAGTGATATGAAAATCTATAAGGTTGGAAAGGAATTAAAGAATAAAGTTAATCTGCTAGAGTCTTATGATATGATTATAGAATCGGTGGTTTGTAAATTAATGTGGATACTAGGTCAGACTAAGGATTCAGAAGAAATTACGAAACTATTTTATAAAACCGTAAGTAATGACATTCTATACAATTATTAGTGAATATCCGATTATGATAACATAGAACACTTTTGATATAAGTTTTGCTTGGAATTATCTGTTACAATATATTGACAGAAAATACGAGCAGTGTTATTATAAAATCAAATCGCACTAAAACAATCGGAAATAAAAAACTAGGAATTGAAAAGGAGATTAGGAATGTTAGAAGTAAATACAAAAGCACCGGATTTTAGTCTAAAAGACAAAGATGGAAATACAGTTCATTTGTCAGACTTTTTAGGAAAGAAAGTAGTAATTTATTTTTATCCTAAGGACAATACCCCAGGATGTACCAGGCAGGCATGTGCTTTTCGTGATAATTTTGAGGAATTTAAGGAAAAAGATGTTGTGGTAATTGGAATCAGCAAAGATGGAGAAAGATCTCATCAAAACTTTGCGGCGAAACATGAATTACCTTTTATTTTATTATCTGATCCGGACTTGGAAGCTATTCAGGCATATGATGTATGGCAGGAAAAGAAATTATACGGAAAAGTATCCATGGGAGTGGTTCGTTCTACTTATATTATTGACGAGAAGGGAATCATAGAAAAGGTATATGAAAAGGCAAAACCGGATACCAATGCAAGTGAAATATTAGATTTCTTAACCCAATAATATCTATCATTATAAAAAAGTATTATAAAAAAGTATTATAAAAAAGTATTATAAAAAGTATTATATAAAATATTATAAAAAGTACTATAAAAAACATTATAAAAACGCTAATAAAAGCATAATGAAAACATTAATAAAAAGCTGTCATTTGAGCATAATTCAGCAGTGCTGAATGGGATGTAGAACTCAATAAGCATAAGGGGTTCTTCAACAAATCACTCATAATGGCAGCTTTATTAAATTTGGGGTGTATATACATTTTTGATTTTCATTCGGCATGATCATTTTGTCGATCTCATAATTTGATCTCATAGTGGTTAGTGCTGAATTATTTTCTTACAATACCATATTGTTTTAACACAAATTTTATCATTGTGTTACGAAATTTCTTCTTTATTCAGCTACATAACTTGATAATATAGTATAAATTTCATTAAAATCTTTTTTCATCCGAATAGGCTTGAACTTTTCATCAACAAAACAATGCTTTGATTCTCCGGTGGCGCGTACCTTGTCGGTGTTAGCATCTTTTACTTCATAACGGATGGTCATTCTCAATCCATTAAAGAATTCTATCTTTGGATAGATTAGAACTTCCTCGTGAAATCTAACGGAACTTTTATACTGGCAAGAAACCTCCAGAACAGGAGATAAAATACCAAGGTCCTCCATCTTATCATAGCCAAACCCAATTTGTTCCAGGTAATAAACCCTTGCTTCTTCAAACCAACGTATATAATTAGAATGGTGAATCACACCCATTCTGTCTGTTTCATAATAATAAGCCTGTCTTTTATAGCATATCTCCATCACTTTTAATTCTTTGTTCTCATTTAAAGAATTATTCATAACTCCACCTGCTTTCTATATTCATACAATATGTATTATAAGAGAATATAAAATAAAGTACAACCCGGTAAATATTTATAAAACCAGGTAGTATTTTTGCATTTCTTTATTGACAAAGGAACAAGGAGGTGCTATCATTTCTTAAGAAACTGCACTAATTTAGTCGGAAATGAATTGGTGGGATTTTGAAAGCTAAGAATATGAGAGAGAGGTGATTGGATTGAAGCTATCTACGAAAGGCAGATATGGTTTACGTGCTGTACTGGATTTGGCTATGAACGGCGAAAAAGAGGCAGTGGCGCTTAGTGGAATAGCAGAGAGACAGGATATATCTATTAGCTACTTAGAGCAATTAATTGCCAAATTAAAGAAGGCAGGAATTGTAACTAGTTTTCGTGGCGCTCAAGGGGGATATCTCTTAGCAAAAAAACCGGAAGAAATATCAGTCGGAGAAATATTACGTGCACTGGAAGGGGATTTAAATCCGGTTAATTGCTCTGAAGTAATAGGCAGTGGAGAACCTTGTTCTGGCGCAGATTTATGTGTAACAAAATATGTTTGGATGCGTATTAGTGATAGTATAAATAATGCAGTTGATACCATTATGCTTTCAGAGTTACTGGAGGAAAGCAGGAAGATACGCTCTGAACACGGAATTATGGAAGAAGATACTAGCCGGACAAAACCATCATGTGGACAGTAAGGCTATTAAAATAATAGGAGATGACAACAATGGATAAAAAAATATATTTAGACAATGCAGCTACTACAGCTACAAGACCTGAAGTTGTGGAGGCAATGCTTCCGTATTTTACAGAGATGTTTGGAAATCCTTCCAGTATTTATGAATTTGCTTCACAAAATAAAAAAGCAGTAGATGAAGCAAGAACTACAATTGCAAATTCTATAAATGCAGAAATTTCAGACATTTATTTTACAGCTGGCGGATCCGAATCTGATAACTGGGCTTTAAAAGCAACTGCAGAAGCTTATGCTTCAAAAGGAAATCACATTATCACTTCTAAAATAGAACACCATGCAATACTTCATACCTGTGAATACCTTGAAAAACATGGATTTGAAGTAACTTATGTTGATGTGGATGAAGATGGTATTCTTAAATTAGACGAACTTAAGAAAGCAATCCGTCCTACAACCATACTTATTACTATTATGTTTGCTAATAATGAAATAGGAACAATCCAGCCTATTAAAGAAATTGGTGAAATTGCAAGAGAGAATAATATTCTATTCCATACAGATGCTGTGCAGGCCTATGGTCAATTACAGATGGATGTGAATGAGTTAAACATTGATATGCTAAGTGCCAGTGGTCATAAATTTAACGGTCCAAAAGGAATCGGATTCTTATATATCCGTAAGGGACTTAAATTAAAATCATTTGTTCATGGTGGCGGCCAGGAAAGACATAGAAGAGCAGGCACGGAAAATGTTCCTGGTATTGTGGGACTTGGTAAAGCAGCGGAAATAGCAATGGCTACTATAGAGGAAAGAAGACAAAAAGAAATTGCTTTAAGAGATATGTTAATCCAAAGAGTATTAACTGAAATCCCTTATACAAGATTAAATGGACACAGAACAAAAAGATTACCCAACAATGCCAACTTTAGTTTCCAATTTATTGAGGGTGAATCTTTACTAATTATGTTAGATATGCAAAACATCTGCGCGTCCAGTGGTTCTGCCTGTACTTCCGGTTCTTTGGACCCATCCCATGTACTGCTTGCTATTGGATTACCACATGAAATTGCACATGGTTCTTTACGTTTAACATTAAGTCATAATACAACCGAAGAGGAAATCAATTATACGGTAGATAAAATAAAAGAAATTGTTGCAAAATTACGTTCCATGTCTCCTTTATATGAAGATTATGTAAAGAATAATCAATTATAATCGACGATTAAAATCATAAAAAAGAATAAAAGGTATTTTCTAAATGGAGGAATTATAAATGTACAGCGAGAAAGTAATGGATCATTTTACAAATCCAAGAAATGTTGGAGAAATAGAGAACCCAAGTGGGGTAGGGACCGTTGGTAATGCAAAATGCGGTGATATAATGAGAATATATCTAGACATTGATGATAAAGGAATTATCAATGACTGTAAATTTAAAACTTTTGGATGTGGAGCTGCTGTTGCTACCAGCAGTATGGCTACTGAATTGGTAAAAGGAAAAAATGTGGAGGAAGCTTTAAAGATTACCAATAAAGCAGTTATGGATGCTTTAGACGGTCTTCCTCCTGTAAAAGTTCACTGTTCCCTGCTTGCAGAAGAAGCAATTCATGCTGCATTATGGGACTATGCAACAAAGAATAATCTTAAAATTGATGGTTTGGAAAAGCCTAAGGATGATATCAGCGAAGAGGAAGTTACAGAAACCTACTAGGAGGCATTCATTTGGAAAAGAAAAAGGTAGTTGTAGGTATGTCCGGCGGCGTTGATTCTTCCGTAGCAGCGTATTTGCTGAAAAAAGCAGGATACGACGTAATTGGTGTAACTATGCAGATATGGCAGGATGAAGATACAGAAGCTCAGGAAGAAAGCGGAGGATGCTGTGGTTTAAGTGCAGTGGACGATGCAAGACGAGTTGCCAATGCATTAGAAATTCCCTATTATGTAATGAATTTTAAAAGAGAATTCAAAGGCTCTGTAATGGATTATTTTGCAGAGGAGTACTTAAAAGGGAATACACCCAATCCTTGTATTGCTTGCAACCGCTATGTAAAGTGGGAATCTTTGTTAAAACGTTCTCTTGACATTGGAGCGGAATACATTGCTACCGGACATTATGCCAGAGTGGTCCGGTTAGAGAATGGAAGATACACTCTTATGAAATCCGCAACTGCAGCCAAGGATCAGACCTACGCATTATATAATTTAACACAGTATCAACTGGCACATACTTTAATGCCCGTTGGTGAATACACGAAAGATGAAATCAGACAAATCGCAAAAGATATTAGTCTGAGAGTTGCCAATAAGCCGGATAGTCAGGAAATCTGCTTTATACCGGATCAGGATTATGCAAAGTTTATTACAGAGTATACAGGAGAAGAAGTAAAAACAGGTAACTTCGTGACTACTGAGGGAAAAGTAATTGGGAAACATAAAGGCATTATTCATTATACGGTAGGTCAGAGAAAAGGCTTGAATCTGGCAATGGGACATCCTGTGTTTGTACTGGCTATCAGACCAGAAACCAATGAAGTTGTTATTGGTAATGGGGATGAAGTGTATAGCAACAAGTTGTATGCAGGAAATCTAAATTTTATGTCCATTGAAGATTTAGAGGGTGAAATGGTAGTGGATACTAAAATCCGTTACAGTCATAAAGGTTCAAAATGTACTATTCGAAAAGTCGGTGAGGATAAAGTAGAATGTGTATTTGAGGAACCACAAAGAGCCATAACACCCGGACAGGCAGTAGTATTCTATGATGGAGACTATGTTGTAGGCGGTGGAACAATTCTTAGAGATGAATAGGTTTTGATAAGCAATATAATATATAGTTTATATAAAAAAGCAAGGGACTAATTAGTGTATAGTACCTTGCTTTTTCTGGTGATATCATGTACATCACTATAAGTTGAATTAATGAATGCAGAGAAATCAGTTATCATAACATATGGATGAAGACAGGGGACTAGGCCCCAGGATATTAGCTTTTTACGCCTCTATTGAAGTAAACTCAAACTTCGTTACATCAAAAAGTCCCATATCTGTAATTTTAACTTCTGGGATAACCGGCAGAGACATAAAAGCAAGGGTCATTAATGGTTCTACTCCCTCATTTACCTTAAAGTCCTTATGCAGCATATTCTGAATACAATTAAGCTTCTCAGCAACCCATTCACCGCCCTTATCTGACATTAGACCGCCAATAGGCAGAGGCATACTTTCAATTGCTTTTCCATCTTCCACCACAGTAACACCGCCATTTATTCTGATAATCTCTTGAATCGCAGCCATAATCTCAGTATTATCCACACCTACAGCTACGATGTTATGAGAATCGTGAGCGATAGTTTGTGCTACGGCACCTTTTTTGATTCCATAGCCACGTAGAAGACCTACTGCTACATTACCAGTCATCTGATGTCGTTCAACAATTACAATTTTAACAATATCCTGATTTTCATTAAAGATAAAATCGCCGTCAGTGGTTAGCGAAACCTCTGCAGTTCCCAGCTTTGTTACAACGTCACCCTCTACAATATCAATGACCTTAACCTTTGTAGACTTAGAGTTCAAATTGAGTTTTTCCATGGTCAAATCTTTTACATGGACACTACTGGCCACTTTATCAATTGGTGCGCTTTTGTATTTTCCAAGATAAGTATTTTTATCTGC
>NZ_DAMAUC010000011.1:50110-148231 GCF_032079385.1 Anaerocolumna sp. | reverse complement strand
TTTCCTTGGATGAATACTTTTTCCACAGTGAATTCTTTCAGATTATTTAAGAGAACAATGTCCCCTCTTAAACCAGGAGCAATCGCGCCTCTGTCAGTAAGACCATAACATTCTGCAGAATTAATAGTAGCCATTTGAATAGCTGTTATCGGGTCGATTCCCGCTTCTACACAAATCCGCAAATGATCATCTAAGTCACCTTTTTCAAATATATCTTTAGGTTGCCGGTCATCAGAACACAGTAGACAACGTCGACTGTTTGTTGCTGTTACCCCTTTTAGCAGTGTGCGCAGATTGTGACAAGCAGAACCTTGTCTCAATTGAATATACATACCTAAGTTGATTTTTTCAATCATTTCCTCAACAGTGGAGCATTCATGATCTGTCTTAACGCCTGCTGCAACGTAAGCATTTAACTCATTGCCAGAAAGCCCAGGTGCATGCCCATCGATGATTTTATCTGCATTTTTAGCTATTACTATTTTCTTTGTGACTTCTTCATCATTGAAAATTACACCAGGAAAATTCATTAATTCGCCAATGCCAAAGGCACCTTCATGAGTAGTTAACTTTTCAATAACATCACTGTCAATAATTGCTCCTGAATGCTCAAAGGAGGTGCAGGGAACACAGGATGGTATTTGAATTTTTATATCTAAATCTGTACCTTTTGCAGCTTCAACCATATACTCAAATCCGTCAATTCCGCAAACATTCACGATTTCATGAGGATCGGCAATAATAGTCGTTGTACCATGAGGAACAATCATACAGCCAAGATCTTCTGGAGTCAAGAAAGTGGATTCAATATGCATATGACTTTCAATCAATCCCGGAATCGCATAAGAACCATTTGCATCGACCTCTGCCTCACCTTCATAATCGCCAATACCAGCAATTAAACCACCACAAATTGCGATATTTTTCTCTAAAATAGCACCTGTGTAGACGTTTACCACTTTACAATTCTTAATGACCAGGTCAGCTTTCTTTCTGCCTGCGGCAACGTCAATTAATAGATTTAGATAATTTTTTTCCATATAAACACCTCTTTTCGTTACTTTATTAGTTCTCTATTTACATATTGTTTTTATGAAAGCAATATTTTGCTATTATCAAGAGTCAACAAATCAGGAAGAGCATAGTCTGCTTCTTGAATAAATTAATCACTTTCCAAAAAAGTACAAAAAAAAGATTATAAAACATTTGAACAGGCACATTAACCAAGATTACAATAAATTTCAAGTAATCATGCCACATTCAAAAATTTTATAATCAATTATTTACGGTAATTGGTAGAAACGCCCAACCATATTATGGGCTTATATAAAATTCTCAACATTAGTTACAAAAATGATATATTATAAATAATAGAAAATCAATAGGCAATTTAGATAATATTCCACTATAAGATTTGTTCATTCTTTATATATTTGCTGAGCCTGAATTCCGTAAATTGGTGATGTTCAAAAACAAATAACCCCGTTAAGATCTCTTTAGGAAATGGCTTAAGTAATGGAGGCATCCATTCGACATCCTGAGGAGTTTGTATATATAAACTTCCTTTATAAATATTCTTAACATGAGAATATTAATTATTGGGATATTAGCTGAATGTCTGATATATCCGGTGATACCATCATAGAATAATTAGTATAATAAACCACAAATCCCGGTTTACCTCCAGCTGGTTTTTTCACATTCTTCTTCTCCGTATAATCAATTTCTACTTTGTCACCTTCCCTGCCTTTGGAATAGAAAGCAGCCAGACGACCGGCCTCTTCAAAAGTACGATCCGGTATTTCTTTTCCTTCCGTTTGTAAGACCACATGTGAGCCAGGTATGTTTTTAGCGTGGAACCACCAGTCTCCTCCGGTTGCAAACTTAAAGGTTAATTCATCATTTTGATAATTATTTTTTCCAACATAGATGTGAAAGCCATCGGAAGAGAGATAGTGGAAAGGCCTGCTGGTTATTTTCTGCTTTTTATTGCCTTTATTACCCGGCTTTCCTGAAGTAAACTTGCGTTTCATATAGCCGTATTCCATAAGTTCTTCTTTTAGTTCTACCAAATCTTCTTCTGCTAACGCAATATCTAAGGAGGTGCGGATAGAATCCAGATGTATTAAATCTATTTTGGTTTCTTCTATAAGGGAAGATACCGCATCAAAGGTTCGTTTTAGTTTATTATATTTTTCAAAATACTTCAGTGAATTCTCTTTTGCAGTTAAGGTTGGATCAAGCGGAATGGTAATTTCCTCATTTGTATAGTAATTTAAAGCGGTTAGGGATTTGGCACCTGATTCTAAGTTATAGCCATAGGTATTAATCAGTTCACCATAAACTTTGTATTTATCACGCTTTTCTGTGTCCTTTAACTGTTTTAATTGTAATTCATACTTTTTTGTATTTCTTTCAATGGCATTTGATACAATTTTTCTTAAATCCACTGATTTTTGACGGATTCTTGTAATTGCATTTTTGGAAGCATAATAGTTTTCCAATACCTGAGAAATAGATTCATAATCCCCCTTTTTAAGAGCAGAGTAACAGGTCAGGGGTACACAGGAGAATTCCACAGGTGAATCATCTTCATTATATACGATATTTGGCTCAAACTTAAATTCCCTTATATCACCAATCAGCCTGTCAAAGTTTTTATATAAGTGAACACCTTCCGACTCACTTAAGGAACTGGTAGATGCCTCGGAATCTAAAGAAGCACGGTAACAAATTTCATTTGCAATCAAAGGGCTAATACCGGTTAAAGCAGTATAAATAGCTTTTCCTAAGGGAAGTGGTTTTTTTAAAACATGTTCTGAAAAATCTTCGTAAGTAATGGTTAAAGGGTTTTGTTTATCCCCGGAAACCGGAATGAAATAATCTCTTCCCGGCAATACTTCACGTACGGAGCTTACCAGATGGGATACATGCTTTATACTATCTATAATATGCATAGTATCATCACAAAAAATAATGTTGCTATGTTTACCCATTAATTCTATAATCAAATACTTAACGCAAAGATCTCCTAATTCATTTAGATGTTCAATTTTTATTTGAACAATTCGCTCTAAACCAGGTTGTATAATGTCTAAAATTCTTGCACTGTTTAAATGTTTTCGAAGGAGCATACAGAATCCGGGAGCTGTAAGGGGATTTTGTTTGTTTTCTTCTGTCAGATAAATCAGCGGAAGGCTGGCTCCAGCTGATAAAAATAATTTATAATTTGCTCTATTGTTTTTTATGATTAAAACTAATTCGTCTTTTTCAGGCTGCGATATTTTGCTGATTCTGCCATCCACCAGCTTTTCTTTTAACTCATAAACTACATTAGAGATAACAAGTCCATCCAATGCCATAACAATTTCTCCTTTAAGTATATTAACATATCTTAAGTATTACCTTAATGCTGTTGTGAAAACAAAAATAAAAAGTTTAGGTTGAAAATTAAGTTTTTCGGCAATTTGCATCTGCACACAAAATTGCTGCCGTTATTAAATGGTGCTAAAGCACCGGAATTAGGGTTAATATATTCCTTTCACTGCACTATAGTATAACATTCCAGAGCAACAGGTGCAAACTTTTTTCATTGTTTTTTTAGGTAGTAATCTTGACTTGTATCCCTATTTCAATTATAATGAATTGAAATGCCTATAAATAGAATGTTATATTTTTGAAATAAACTAACCTGAAAAGGCAGTCCTTCCCTTCCCAAGGAAGTGGATTGTAGATATGATATTAGATCTAAAAAATAATAATCAAAATGAAAGAACGTGTGAATTATGTTAAAAAGTATGACTGGCTTTGGAAGGTGTGAAGTATCAACCCCAGAACATAAGGTAATAGTTGAAATTAAGGCAGTAAATCATCGATATTGTGATATTTCTATTAAAATGCCCAAAAAGTTAAGTTTTTTTGAGTCTGGTATCAGGAATGTACTAAAAGAATATATCGGACGGGGTAAAGTGGATGTATTCATTACCTATGAAGACTATACAGAAAAAAATGTATGTGTGAAATACAATGAAGATATAGCCAAAGAATATATGCAAAATCTTATTAGAATGAGTGAGACATTTCACATTGATAATGATATCAGAGTTTCTGCTTTGGCAAGATTCCCGGATGTTTTTACACTAGAGGAACAATCCATTGACGAAGCAGAATTGTGGAAAATGATCGAAGGACCGGTAAGGACTGCGTCAGAACAATTAGTGAATGCCCGTATTACAGAGGGTGAGAATCTAAAAAAAGATATTATCCGTAAGTTAGATGGTATGCTTACATTTGTAACATATATAGAAGAAAGATCACCCCAGATTCTTGCAGAATACCGTCAAAAGCTTACAGCCAAGGTAAATGAGCTGTTAGGAGATACGAAGATTGAAGAAAGTGTCTTAGCTACGGAAGTTATCATTTTTGCAGATAAAATTTGTGTGGATGAAGAAACGGTAAGACTTAGAAGTCATATTCAGAATATGAAGGCCACTTTAGACGATGGTGATGGAATAGGCAGAAAGCTGGATTTCATAGCACAGGAAATGAATCGGGAGGCGAATACTATTTTGTCAAAAGCCAATGATTTAGAAGTATCCAATACAGCCATCAATCTAAAAACTGAAATCGAAAAAGTCAGGGAGCAAATTCAAAATATTGAATAAATGATATTTTCTATTATTATTTGAATGCAGGTTTCGAATAGGCTTAGAAAAGAGGAAAGAAATTGAGCAGGTTAATTAATATTGGATTTGGTAACGTGGTAAATAGCAGCAAAATTGTGGGTATCATAAAGCCGGAAGCAGCACCTATAAAGCGTATGGTTCAGAATTCCAAGGATGCAGGTACTGCCATTGATGCTACCTGTGGGAGAAAAACCAAAGCTGTTATAGTAACAGACAGCGGACATCTGGTTTTATCTGCATTATTGCCGGAAACTATAGCAAACAGAGTAAATGCCAAAGAAAGTATGGATACTGCATCTTTACCGGAAGAATGATGGTAAAATATAGGGAGATTCCCTTTGACTTATATTTAAAATTTATTATGGAAAGAAACCAAAGGTTTCAAGAAAGGAGCTTTTTATGTTACATCCATCCTATACTGATTTAATGAAAGTAGTTAACAGCGAGGTTGAACCAGGAGAGCAGCCAGTAGTTAATAGTAGATATTCCATTGTACTTGCAACTGCAAAGAGAGCAAGACAGCTTATTAATGGAGCAGATGCTTATGTCAGTGCACCTTGTAATAAACCGCTATCTGTTGCTGTTGAAGAGTTGTATGAAGGAAAAGTTAAGATTCTGAATGAAGAAGAAAAGGATAAAGAAGAGTAATATTCTATTACATTTAAATAAATATTATTTATTCCGATGAGCACTTTCGTATGATATTTTATATAATTTTCGAGAGAACATAGATCGAAAGAAAAAGTTCTTCGTATTTTATAAGATACTATGTGAGAGTGCTTTTTTATATCATAAACATAACCTGTTTATGATTTTGGCACACCATTCGAAATATGCAGATGGGTTACTATGCAATAGGAATGGTGGTGCAGGCTTGATACAGTCGGAGGTAAATCATGGAAGAAAAAGAATTCGAGAATTATGGCCAATGGATTAATGAGGAACAAAATACAAAGGAATCCAATAATATGAGTCATATGGAAGAAAATCAAACAAATATGTTTGAAGGTACAAAAGAAGACATTGTTAATAGAACAGCTGATAAAGATTCAGAAGAGAACAATACCAATTATGGAAAAGACATATTGGAAATGATTATTTACTTTGCTATTGTGATATGTTCTGTTTTATTGATTCATCAATTTGTAGGACAGCAAATTGAAGTCAGCGGAAGTTCTATGGAGGCTACCCTTCATGATGAGGATCATTTGATTCTTGAGAAATTATCCTATCATTTTGGTATTCCCAAGAGATTTGATATTATTGTATTTCGTCCATATCCTGATGATAAAGAAGTATATTATATTAAGAGAATTATCGGACTTCCGGGTGAAAAAGTACAGATTATTGGAAGCAACATTTATATAGATGGTGAATTACTGGAAGAAGATTATGGTTATGAAGAAATTGCAGATGGCGGGGGCGCCGGTGAGGGTATTGTACTTAAAGAAGACGAATACTTTGTTCTGGGTGATAACCGTAATAACAGCAAAGACAGCAGAGATCCTAGCATCGGGGCGGTACATAAATCTGCTATTATGGGCAGAGCATGGGTGAGAATATGGCCGTTGAAAAACATTGGAGTTTTAGAGCACCAATAAATAATTGAGTAAGGAGCTGATGGTTTTGAATGAAGAGCAAATGAATGTTGAACAAACAGATGAGGATACAAAAAGAAAAAAAGTACGTGGATTTGTAATAGAAGCTATTATATATGTAGCTATTATATTTATATGTATATTTATTGTACCCAAATACGTAATGCAAAGAACTATAGTGGATGGACCTTCCATGGAAAACACCCTGCATAATGGAGAAAATGTATTAGTAGGAAAAATTAGTCCAAGAATCGGTCGTTTAAACCGATTTGATATTATAGTCTTCTATCCTTACGGAAGAGACATTAACGAATATTATGTAAAACGAATCATTGGTATGCCTGGTGAAACCATTCAGATTATCGGCAGTGATATATACATTAATGGTGAGATATTAGAAGAAAATTACGGAAAAGATCCCATTAGTAAAGCAGGTATTGCGGCGGAGCCTATTGCTTTGGGAGAAGATGAATATTTCGTAATGGGTGACAATCGTGAAATTAGCCAGGACAGTAGAGATATCGGTCCTGTATTAGAAGAAAATATAAGCGGCAAAGTCATGTTAAGGATATGGCCGCTGAATAAATTTGGTTTTGTGGATTAATAAGTACTATCATAAAAAGTTTTATGTAGCTTGAATTAACATTATTGACCGATGGGTCATAATAATTCCCATCCTGGTAGTTCGCTGGATGGGAATTATTGTATAGAGCATGTTTTCCCGCTTCTAATATCGGATTCATCCAGACTTACAAGGTTACGACGAAAATAGAATATGGGATCTGTGCTGCAGTACAATTACTGTCATTATAAAAAAGCGCCATAGCGCTAGAATCGAGGCTTATATGAAATTAGGAAATTTATTGGAAAAAATAGAATATAGCTTATTACTGGGTAAGGATGATGTTGATGTTACAACACTTGTATATGATTCCAGAAAAGTAGAAAAAGATTCCGTCTTTGTATGTATATCAGGAACAGTAAGAGATGCACATGATTTTATAGATGAAGTGATAAAAAAGGGAGCAGGGGCGGTTATTGTAGAAAAGGATATTGCCGATCTTGCTATTGCCAATATAACCGATATTACAGTAGTAAAAGTTCCGGATACCAGAATAGCCTTAGCTTATATGTCAGCTGCCTATTTTGATTATCCGGCGGATAAATTAAAGACTGTTGGTATTACAGGAACAAAAGGAAAGACTACCACTGCTTATATGGTCCGTTCAATCCTTGAAAGTTCAGGAATTAAAACTGGACTAATCGGTACCATTGAAGCAATCGTTGGAGACACTAAAATTCCGGCTAATAACACAACCCCGGAATCTTATGTAATACAGGAATATTTTCATAAGATGGTAGCTGCAGGCTGCCAGTGTGTTGTTATGGAAGTATCCTCCCAGGGATTGATGATGCACCGGGTAGATGGATTTACTTTTGATTTTGGTATCTTTACTAATATTGCACCGGATCACCTAGGTCCTAATGAACACAAGGACTTTGAAGAATACATGGCATGTAAAGGCTTACTGTTTAAAAAATGTAAAGTAGGAATTGCAAATATAGATGATGTTCATGTGTGGAATGTCTTAGAGGGTCACACCTGTAAGCTTGAAACTTATGGAATATCTGAGAAAGCGGATTTAAGAGCCGTTAATGTAGATTTGCACAGTTCTATGGGGGTTCTAGGAGTAAAATACAGAGTAGAAGGTCTGATGAACTTTGATGTAGTAATTGATATACCCGGAACCTTCAGTGTATATAATTCTCTAACTGCCATTGCTATTTGCAGACATTTTAATATACCAATTGATATTGTGCAAAAATCATTATCAGAAGTGAAGGTAAAGGGAAGGGTAGAACTGGTTAACCTGTCAAAAAGTTTTACTTTAATGATAGACTATGCCCATAATTCCATGAGCTTAGAAAGCCTGCTGTCTACCCTCAAAGAATATAAGCCCAAAAGATTAGTCTGCTTATTTGGCTGCGGTGGAAACCGGTCAAAGCTCAGAAGATATGAGATGGGTGAGATATCCTCAAAATTAGCAGACCTGACGGTTATAACTTCGGATAATCCAAGATTTGAAGAACCCCAGGAGATAATAAATGACATTATAGTCGGTGTGAAAAAGGCGAATGGAGATTATGTTGAAGTTATAGACAGAAAAGAAGCCATACGATATTGTATCCAACATGCACAGCATGGGGACGTTATTGTGCTGGCCGGAAAAGGTCACGAAGATTATCAGGAGATTAAAGGTCATAAGTATCATTTGGATGAAAGAGAACTGATTAGAGATATTGTGAAGGAAATGAAGGAAGAAGACATTCCTATTATATAGTTCATATTTATCAAGAAAACTTTGTTCTGTAATTTAGAAGAGTAAGAAGATATAAATCAATAAAAAGATATATAATCCTATATTATGAAAGAAGATAATCATATGGAAGCATTAACAATAAAAGAAATTGCTGAAGCAGTAGCAGGAACTATATTAACCGGCGATGGAAATATGCAGATCACTAATGTGAGTACTAACTCCAAAAAACTGGAAGCGGGTTCATTGTTCGTTCCTATAATCGGTGAAAAAGTGGATGCACATGACTTTATACCGGATGCTTTTGAAAATGGTGCTAGAGCCTGCTTTACAAGCAGACATAAAGAAGTAACTAAGGATATGAACCAGGCTATGGTTTATATTTGTGTGAAAGATACATTGGAAGCGCTGCAGGCACTAGGTACTTATTATAGAAATAAGTTTAATATTCCTATAATCGGAATCACAGGAAGTGTAGGTAAAACCACAACGAAAGAAATGGTAGCAGCAGCATTGGAAACCAGATATAAAGTCCTAAAGACAGAAGGCAATATGAACAGTCAGGTTGGCCTTCCCCTTATGATGCTAAGACTGGATTCCAGCTATGATATTGCGGTTATTGAAATGGGTATGAGTGAATTTGGAGAAATGGCTAAGCTTACTAATATAGCACAGCCGGAAGCTGCGGTGGTAACCAATATTGGTGTATCCCATATAGGACAGCTTAAGACTAGAGAAAATATCAGAAAAGAAAAACTGAATATAATTAATTCTTTCCAACCGGGTTCTGCATTATTTGTCAATGGAAATGATGATTTGCTAAGTGAGATTTATACTGAATCAAAGGCACTACAAACAAGAAAAGATGCAGCAGGTAATTCGGCAGAAGAGAAAGACAAAGAATATTCACAAAATTTTGGTACAATAGATTTAAGCTCTGAAACTTTAGAAAAATTTTATCAATCTAAAGTAGTTGGTTTTGGAATTGAAGATACCTGTGACTATCGCGCAGAGAATATTAAAACCAGTGAAGGTAAAACATATTTTACCTTAAGAAAAACAAAGGCTCAAAACGCTACAGATGGAGATGGTGAAGAAATTGTACTGCAGGTTCTGGGAATTCATAATGTATATAATGCTTTGGTAGCACTTGCTGTTAGTGAACTTTATCACATACCTGTTTCAGTTGCCAAGGAAGGTTTATACAATTATCAGCCTATTGCCATGAGAGGACAGATAAAGGAAATAAATCAGATTCGCATTATAGACGATTCTTATAATGCAAGTCCCGATTCCATGAAGAGCGGAATACAAGTTCTTTTAGAAATGGAAAATATATCTAGAAGAATTGCAATACTGGCAGACATATTAGAACTTGGAGAATTATCCTATCAGTGTCATTATGATGTAGGAACCTATATAGCAGAGCAAAAAATAGATGAAGTAGTTACAATAGGTAAGGAAGCCGCATATATTGCAAAAGGAGTTCAGGATAAAAATTCCGGGATAGTGACCCATTCCTTCTCTTCTAATCAGGAAGCTATCCAGTATTTAGAAGGGCAATTAAAGGCAGGAGACGGAATTCTTGTAAAAGGTTCAAGATCTATGAGAACAGACGAAATCGTAAAGGCTTTCATTGAATAAAAAAGTAAGTGAACTAAAGGCAGGTGATTGGTATGACAATGAAATATGCAGATATTATTGTTGACATTTCTCATGAGAGTTTGGATCGGACATACCAATATTCTATACCTGTAGAATTAGCAGAACAAGCCGTAATTGGTGCATTGGCAGTTGTACCTTTTGGCAAAGGGAATCGTCTGATTAAAGGTTATATTGTACAGGTATCCAATGTGCCGAAGTGGAAGGAAGAGTTAATTAAACCTATACACGAAATTGTTGATGACGGCTTGATTATTGAAAGTCAATTAATTCAATTAGCCTATTGGATTAAGGAGGCTTTCGGTTCCACCATGAACGATGCATTAAAAACCGTTATTCCAGTGAAAAAATCAGTAAAAGCAAAGGAAAAGAGAACGGTTAAACTAACAGTATCCATAGAGAAAGCCAAAGAACATCTGGAATTATTTAAAACCAAGAACAATAAAGGAAGAGTTCGCCTGCTAGAAGAGCTTATAGAAGAGGAAGCTATTGATTATGATGTTGTCCTTCACAAATTAAATATAGCAAGAACCACCATACAGGACATGGAAAAGTTCGGTATCATCACTATTGAAGCAGAGCGATTATATCGAAACCCTATTCAGAAGGATACCATGAAAAAAGAACAGGTCCATTCGACAGAGGAACAACAACGTATAGTGGATAGTATTATAAAAGAATATAGAGAAAACATACGGGATACTTACCTGATTCATGGTGTTACCGGCAGCGGTAAAACCGAAGTGTACATGGAAATTATTTCGGATGTTATTAAACAGGGCAAGCAGGTTATTATGCTGATTCCTGAAATTGCCCTTACTTATCAGACTGTAATGCGTTTTTACAAACGATTTGGTGATAGAATCTCTATTATGAATTCAAGATTATCCCAAGGTGAGAGATACGATCAATATATACGAGCCAAAAAGGGAGACATTGATATTATGATAGGACCAAGATCTGCATTATTTACTCCTTTTAGTAATCTCGGACTAATCATTATTGATGAGGAGCACGAGGGTACTTATAAAAGTGAGAATCCACCAAAATATCATGCAAGAGAGGTTGCCATAAAACGTGGACAATTATCTAATGCAAGTGTTATACTTGGCTCAGCAACTCCTTCTCTGGAATCTTATAAGAATGCCATAGAAGGAAGATATAAACTGTTTACATTACAATCCCGTGTTGGGAAAAGCGTTATGCCTAAGATTTGGATTGTGGATTTAAGGGAAGAATTAAAGAAAAAAAACAAATCTATTTTCAGTACAAAATTAAAAGAGTTAATAGAGGACAGATTAAGAAAAAATCAACAAATTATGTTGTTTATTAATAGAAGAGGATATGCAGGTTTTGTATCCTGCAGAAGCTGTGGTCATGTAATGAAATGTCCTCATTGTGATATATCCTTGACAGCTCATAATAATGGAACACTTGTCTGCCATTATTGCGGATATTCAGAGAAAACACCTGTTAAGTGCCCAAGTTGCAGTTCTCCATATATTGCAGCCTTTGGCACCGGAACACAAAAGGTAGAGGATATGGTAAAAAAAGAATTCCCAGGTGCCAGAGTATTAAGAATGGATATGGATACCACAAAGAATAAAGATAGCCATGAGAAGATTCTTTCGGCCTTTGCCAATGGAGAGGCAGATATTTTAGTGGGAACCCAGATGATTGTTAAAGGGCACGATTTTCCTATGGTTACTTTAGTGGGAATCCTTGCCGCTGACCTTTCATTATATGCAGCCGACTATCGTGCGGCAGAGAGGACCTATCAGCTTCTTGCCCAGGCTTCCGGAAGGGCAGGAAGGGGTGACTTACCGGGAGAAGTGGTGATTCAAAGTTATCAACCGGATCACTATAGTATAAAATCAGCCAGTGAAGATGATTACTTAGGCTTTTATAAACAGGAAATGACATATAGGGAATTATTAAAATACCCGCCGGCTGCACATATTTTGGCAATTTTAATTGCTTCAAAAGATGAAACAAAAGCTATGACAGCAGCAGAATTAATAAACGGTGCCGCCAAAGACTGGACTGCAAAGGAAAAGGTCAAAGAAGAAGTAGTAATCATTGGACCGGCAGCAGCTTCCCTGGCAAAAGCAAATGATATATACCGATTTATGATTTATATAAAGCAGTCCGACTATAATTTATTAATTGGCATTAAGGATTATCTGGAAGGCTATATTAATTACTCAGAACATTTTAACGGCTGTAACGTACAATTTGACTTTAACCCTATGAATAGTTATTAATAAATTTTGAAAGGAATGAATACTATGGCAATAAGAAATATAAGAATAATTGGGGATACTGTATTAAACAAACAATCAAAAGAAGTGAAAGAAATGACCCCTAAAATTAAAACATTAATAGAAGATATGTTAGATACTATGTATGATGCACAGGGTGTTGGCTTAGCCGCACCTCAGGTAGGAATTTTAAAACGTATTGTGGTGATAGATGTATCTCCGGAAGGTGATAATCCGATTGTTTTAATTAATCCGGTTATATTAGAAACCAGCGGCGAACAAACCGGGGAAGAAGGATGCCTTAGTGTACCCGGTAAATCAGGTTCCGTAACAAGACCCAATTATGCAAAAGTAAAGGCATTAAATGAAAGTATGGAAGAAATTATTGTAGAAGGTACCGAACTTTTAGCCAGAGCTTTACTTCATGAGAACGATCATTTAAATGGTGAATTATATGTAGACAAAGTGGTTGGTGAACTTCACAGTGTTAACAGTGATGAAGAGTAAGAAGATATTATATTTGTTATAAATATATGCTCAAGAAAAACAAATTGAAAAGTAACAGAAGAAAATAATCATTATGCTTACTTGAATGAAAGGAATGATAGTAAATGAAAATAGTTTTTATGGGTACGCCGGATTTGGCAGCCACTGTGTTGGATAAATTGTTGCAATCAGAACATGAGATTCTGGCAGTGGTAACACAGCCTGATAAACCCAAAGGAAGAGGTAAACAGATGCAGTATCCGCCGGTAAAGGAACTTGCATTAAAATATCAGCTTCCTGTTTATCAGCCTAATAAAGCAAAAGATGAAGAATTCATAAAGAAATTAGAAGAAATCAATCCGGAATGTATTGTGGTGGCGGCATACGGAAAGATTCTTCCAAAAGCAATTATAGACTTACCAAAGCATGGTTGTATTAATGTTCATGCTTCCCTGCTTCCAAAATACCGGGGAGCAGCACCTATTCAATGGTCTATTATAAATGGGGAAGAGAAAACAGGTATTACCATTATGTACATGGATGTCGGCTTGGATACTGGAGATATGATTATGAAAGAAGAAGTAATCATAGAATCAAAAGAAACTGCAGGCAGTTTGCATGATAAACTGGCTGTGTGCGGTGGACAGCTGCTGATAAAAGCACTTAAAGATATTGAGCATGGAACAGCAATTAGAGAAAAGCAAAAAGATGAAGAATCAACTTATGCAAAAATGCTGGATAAAACTTTGGGGCACATTGATTTTAGTAATTCCGCAGTAGAGATTGAAAGATTGATTCGTGGACTGAATCCCTGGCCAAGTGCTTATACATTCTTAGAGGGCAAGTCATTAAAGATTTGGGAGGCAGCAGTAGAGCAGGAAGAGTCTGAAATATCTAAGGATAGCAATATAGGAAAACCAGGTGAAATCTTAGAAGTTACAAAAGATTCTATTATTGTTCAGACCGGCGGTGGCAGGTTAATCCTTCATGAAGTACAATTGGAAGGGAAGAAACGAATGACAGTAGATGCTTTTATAAGAGGTTTTGACCTTCAAGTAGGAAAAATTTTATCTTAAGATAAGGAGGAAATAGTATGATTTATGGTTTTGGTTATTATGATCCAACATTTATTTTAGTCATTATAGGACTGGTTTTATCTTTACTGGCTTCTTTAAAAGTAAAAACTACTTTTGCAAAATATTCTAAAGTAAGAAGTATGTCCGGTTTAACAGGAGCGGAGGCAGCGGAAAGAATTCTTCATTCCGCAGGTATTTATGATGTAACGATTAAACAGATCAGCGGTGATTTAACAGATCACTATGATCCAAGAGATAAGATATTAAGATTATCAGAAACAGTATACAACAATACTTCTGTTGCTGCAGTTGGTGTTGCTGCCCACGAATGCGGACATGCTATTCAACATAGCAATGGTTATATGCCTCTACGTATAAGAGGTGCCTTAGTACCTGTGGCAAACTTTGGTGCCAGTGTGTCCTGGCCAATGATTTTAATTGGACTTTTTATGGGAGGTTCTCAAACCCTAATTAATTTAGGAATTATTCTATTTGCTTTGGCAGTGCTATTCCAACTAGTGACTTTGCCGGTAGAATTCAACGCTTCCAGAAGAGCGGTGCGAATTGTAGATGAAACCGGAATTCTTCAAACAGAAGAAGTCAGACAAACAAGAAAAGTACTAAGCGCAGCAGCTTTGACCTACGTTGCAGGAGCGGCAGCTTCCATATTACAGTTATTACGATTGGTTATATTATTTGGAGGAAGAAATCGTGACTAATGACCAGGGGTATGCAGAATTGGAAGTAATGGAGGAATAACATGAAAAATCCCAGGGAAATTGCATTAGATGCAGTAATGGATATAACGGGGAATAAACAATATACCCATATGGTGCTTAGTCAGGTTTTAAAACAAAATCAATCATTGGAGAAACAAGATAGGTCTTTTATAACCAGGATATGTGAAGGTACTATAGAAAGACTAATAACAATTGATTATATTATCAATCAATATTCCAGTGTTAAAGTAAACAAAATGAAACCGTTAATACGAAACCTCCTTAGAATTAGCGTCTATCAGATTAAATACATGGACCAGGTACCAGACTCTGCTGTTTGTAATGAAGCAGTAAAATTAGCAAAAAAAAGAGGTTTTCAAAGCTTAAGCGGGTTCGTTAATGGTATTTTAAGAAATATCGTGAGAAACCCGGAAAAAGTGTCTTTCCCTAAAGAAGAGGAAGATCAGGTGGGCTTTTTAAGTTTAAACTACTCCATGCCGGATTGGATCATTAAAGATTGGTTAAGGCAATATAATGTTCAGACTGTAAAAGGCATATTAGAAACTATGTTTAAAGATAAAAAGACGACTATTCGCTGCAATATGAATAAGGTATTACCGGATGAGTTAAAGGAGATATTAGAATCTGACGGGGTTTCTGTAGAAACCGGCGCATATTTACCTTATGCTTTCCATATAGGCAGCTACAATTACTTAAATGATTTAAATGCCTTTAGTAAAGGGTATTTTCAGGTGCAGGATGAAAGTTCTATGTTAGTAGGTGCAGTTTCCGGCATTGGGGAAGGCAATTATGTTATTGATGTATGTGCAGCTCCCGGAGGAAAATCCCTGCATGCAGCAGATATGCTTCATTCTACCGGGCATGTTAGTTCAAGAGATGTTACAGATTATAAAGTTAATTTGATAGCAGATAATATAAATCGTTTGGGTTATACCAATATAATAGCAAAGGTTCAGGATGCATTGATTTTGGATGAGGAAAGCATAGAGAAGGCTGATGTTTTATTAGCAGATCTCCCATGTTCCGGCTTGGGCATTATTGGGAAGAAACCGGATATTAAATACAATGTAACAAAAGAGAAGCAAAAGGAATTGGTTCGCTTACAAAGAGATATATTAAAAGTGGTTCATCAATATGTGAAGAAGGGCGGTACTTTTATTTACAGTACCTGTACCATTAATCCGGAAGAAAATATAGAAAATGTACGCTGGTTTATGAAACAGTATCATTTTCAAGCAGAAAGTTTAAATCCTTATCTTCCGGAGATACTCTGGAGTGACACAACGAAAGAGGGTTATTTGCAATTGATACCTGGAATTCATCAATGT
The DNA here is from genome assembly GCF_032079385.1 of Anaerocolumna sp. Taxonomy (NCBI): domain Bacteria; kingdom Bacillati; phylum Bacillota; class Clostridia; order Lachnospirales; family Lachnospiraceae; genus Anaerocolumna; species Anaerocolumna sp. Next base: position 132,077 of record NZ_DAMAUC010000011.1, on the reverse strand, counting down.
GACGGATTTTTTATTGCCAGATTAAGGAGAGAACACTAACGAATGAATAAAATAGATATCAAGTCATTGGATCTTAAGGAGATGGAAAACTTATTAGTGGAGTTAGGAGACAAACCATTCCGGGGAAAACAGATCTATGAATGGCTCCATGTGAAACTGGTAAGCAGTTTTGATGACATGACAAACATATCAAAGCAATTAAGAGAGCGGCTAAAAGAAGAATGCGAAATTACAAGCCTTTCTGAAATAGACAAATTGGTTTCAAAAGATGGTGACACCAGTAAATTTTTATTTCGATTATATGATGACCGGGTGCTGGAGAGCGTTTTAATGAAATACCATCACGGTAATTCTGTCTGCATCTCTTCACAGGTAGGCTGTAAAATGGGATGTACGTTTTGTGCATCCACTATAGGCGGCTTTGAAAGAAACCTTACCCCTGCCGAGATGCTGGATCAGATTTACCAAATTCAGAAGAACTCCGGTGAAAGAGTATCCAATGTCGTTGTTATGGGAACCGGAGAACCTTTGGATAATTTAGATAATTTAGTGAAATTTATTGGTATGTTAACCGATGAATATGGGTTAAATATCAGTCAAAGAAATATTACGGTATCCACTTGCGGATTAGTTGATAATATAAAGGCTTTAGCTGATAAAAACCTGCAGATTACTCTGGCTATCTCCCTTCATGCTCCTAATGACCAATTAAGGAAACAAATCATGCCTATTGCGGGTAGGTACAGCATAGAATCTATTATGGAGGCCTGTCATTATTATTATGAAAAAACAGGACGAAGAATTACCTTTGAATATAGTCTGATTGAAGGTGTAAATGATTTACCCTTACTTGCCAAAGAACTTTCCCATTTAGTAAAAGGCTTAAATTGTCACATCAATTTGATTCCTATCAATCCAATAAAAGAGCGGAATTATCGGCAATCGGAGTCTAAAAATATTCTAAATTTCAAAAATATACTTGAAAAAAACAGAATAAATGTTACTATTAGAAGAGAAATGGGTACAGATATTGATGCCGCATGCGGCCAATTAAGGAAAAGTTATATGGAAGGGTCTTCTGATGTTAAAATAATGAATTAACTGGGAAGTTGTATGAATTAGCGAATCTGTTTCTTTAACAAGTAAAAGCAAGCTTGGTGTTCAGAAAAGAGGTATGTATGAGAGCATTTTCAATAACAGATATAGGAGAAAAACGACAGATTAATCAAGATTATGTTTTCTGTGAAGAGAACCCCGTTGGAGGTCTGCCTAATTTGTTTATTGTTGCTGATGGAATGGGTGGCCATAAAGCAGGGGATTATGCTTCACGATTTTGTGTGGAGGCCTTTACCGAGAATATAAAAAACAGTAACCAGGATACCCACATTGGGATGATATCAGAAGCATTGCAAAAGACCAATGATTCATTATTAAAAGAAGCGGATGACAATAATGAATTAGAAGGGATGGGTACAACCTTTGTTGTTGCAACTATTTTAGATGATGTATTATATGTAACGAATATTGGTGACAGCAGATTATATATTATTAACGATGATATTAAACAAATTACAGTGGACCATTCTTTGGTAGAAGAAATGGTACAGACAGGTGAAATTGAAAGAGAAGATATGCGTTTTCATCCAAATAAGAATATTATAACAAGAGCTTTGGGAGCAAGTAAAAACGCAATACCTGATTATTTTGAAGTGAATCTAAAGACAGATGATACCATACTTATGTGTTCAGATGGTTTATCCAATATGGTGGGGGATCATGAAATAATGGCTATAGTAAAGGAATATCCTGATAATCTACAGCTTGCAGCAAAAGAACTGGTAAAAAGGGCAAATGAGAATGGTGGAATAGATAATATTTCCATTATTATTGTAAAACTGTAGAGAGAGGTGAAAAGAATGATAAAACCAGGAATGTTTATTAGCGACCGATACGAAATTATAGATAAAGTCGGATCAGGAGGTATGGCTGACGTTTATAAAGCTAAATGTCACAGACTAAACCGTTATGTAGCCATTAAAATTCTGAAACCGGAATACAGTGATGACAAGAATTTTGTTATGAAGTTTAGAGCTGAAGCTCAGTCAGTTGCAGGGTTATCCCATCCAAACATAGTAAATGTATACGATGTAGGTAATGATAACAATTTACACTATATTGTTATGGAGCTTGTTGAGGGTATCACTCTTAAGAATTTTATAGAAAGAAAAGGAAAGTTAGAAGTAAAAGAAGCGGTTGGTATTGCCATTCAGATTGCTATGGGAATGGAGGCTGCTCACGCCAATCATATTATTCATAGAGACATTAAACCTCAGAACATAATTATTTCCAAAGAAGGAAAAGTAAAGGTTACCGATTTTGGGATTGCCAAAGCAACCACTTCCAATACCATTACTTCCAATGCAATGGGCTCTGTTCATTACCTTTCTCCGGAACAGGCGAGAGGCGGTTACAGTGATGAGAAAAGTGATATTTATTCTCTTGGTGTAACTATGTATGAAATGCTTTCCGGAAGGGTGCCCTTTGCCGGTGATAATACAGTATCTGTTGCACTTCTTCACATTCAGGGAGAAGCAGCGTCACTAAGAGATATTGATCCTAATATACCTCTTAGTGTAGATAAGATTGTGCAAAAATGTATGCAAAAGAAGCCGGAGAGACGTTATCTTAGTGCTTCTGAATTAATTGCGGATTTAAAACGTTCCATTACCAATCCAAATGGTGATTTTGTCATAATCCCTGCACCCATTGTAACGGATTCACCTACAATTAATATTTCCGAAGATGAGATGAATCATATTAAATCCGTTTCAAAGGGAGCTGGACTGGGAATTAATGACAATTCAGATACTATGCAGAATACAGATGGCCGTAGAACCAGAGCGGATCGTCAGCCAGTGCCTGTGGAGGAGGAAGAAGAATTAGACACTGTTGATCCCCGTATGGAGAAAATTACTTTAGTTGGAACCATTGCGGTGGCAGTTATTTTAGTGATTATCTTTATTTATATTAGTGTTAAATTCTTTAACTTATTTCCAAACAAAGGTAAGCAAGGTAGCGAAGATCCAATAGAGACAACTTTAACACCAACACCTACGGAAGAGCCAGAAGCAGAAGTTGGAACAATTATTGTGCCTACTGTTGTAGGTTTAACTTTAGAACATGCAGAAAAAAATCTAAAGGAACAATTCGATAAGATACATGTTACTCATACAGAAGATTTTTCTGATACCTATGAAGCGGGTATCGTAATGGATCAGTATCCGAAAAAAAGTGCGGAGATTCCAGCTGATGCGGAGATTCAATTGATTGTAAGTGTTGGACCTGAAAGTTTTAAATTAACAAATGTATATAATCTTACAGATAAAAAAGCAACTGAAACGCTGGAGAGTGCAGGTTTGATTGTTGAACATGATTTTGCTTATAGCGATGAAATTGAAGAAGGAAAAGTAATTGAAACAAATCCTGTCAGAGATACCTATGTTGTAAAAGGTGACACGGTTACTATTATAGTAAGTAACGGACCGAAAAATGAAGAATCCGTTGTTCCGAATCTACTTGACCTGACTCAGGCTAACGCATTAACCAAATTACAAGAAGCAGGCTTGACTTTAGGTACTGTAAGCAATGATTATTCAGATGTATATAAAGTTGGAAAAGTTATGTTTCAAAATTATGAAGCGGGAAGTAAAGTGGCAGGTCAAACGGCAGTTGACATCACATTAAGTTTAGGACCTAAACCTACGACACCTACTCCTGGCCCACAGCAATATATAGGTCAGGTTACAATTACAGATAACCCCTTTGACTATTCAGGGGAAAGTGGAATTATAGTACTTGAAATGGAACAAGATGGGAAAATATATCCTATTTTTAAAGGAGAAAAGTCTTATGACAATTTCCCGATTACAGTACCGGATGTTAAGAGTGATAGTGGTTCCACTGGTACCGTCAAGATGTATGTGGGAAGAGATGCAGAACCTGGTGATCCGGATGCAGTATCGGAAAACGGCCGTTTAGTTGTATATGAGGAATACGATACAATCTGGGCAATTGTATTTACACCGGTGGGACAATAATGCAGGGAAAGATTATTAAAGGCATTGCCGGATTTTACTATGTATATATTGAAGATTTCGGAATATATGAGTGCAAGGCAAAAGGTATATTCCGAAATCAAAAAATAAAACCTCTTGTTGGAGATAACGTTTTGATTGATGTTATTGACGAAGTGAAAAAAGGGGGGAATATAAACGGAATTCTGGAACGTAAAAATGAATTAATACGTCCCAGTGTAGCAAATGTGGATCAGGCAGTAATCATATTTGCTGCAGCAGATCCTACTCCTAATTTAAACTTATTAGACCGTTTTTTAATACTGATGATGAGACAAGAGGTTAATGTAATTATTTGTTTTAATAAAGATGACATTGTTTCAGAAAAGGAAATTAACAGATTGCAAGATATCTATAAGAATTGCGGATATCAAGTGATTTTTACCAGTGCCGTTACAAAGGAAGGCATAGATTCCCTGCAGGAACTGTTAGAAGGTAAAACAACAGTTGTTGCAGGGCCTTCCGGTGTTGGAAAATCCTCTATCACTAATTTAATTCAGCCGGAAGCCAATATGGAGACGGGAAATATAAGTGAAAAGATAAGAAGAGGAAAGCATACAACCAGGCATTCTGAGTTGTTTTATGTAAAACCGGGTACGTATATTATGGATACTCCTGGTTTTAGTTCTCTTTATATCAATGAAGTGGACAAGGAGGAATTAAAAGCTTATTTTCCGGAGTTTCAAGCATATGAAGAAGAATGCAGATTTATTGGCTGCCTTCATTTAAGTGAACCGGACTGCGGTGTCAAACATGCATTGGAAGCTGGGAAGATAAGTCCTGTCCGTTATGAAAGTTATAAAATTCTGTATGAAGAATTAAAGAATATTAAAAAATATTAATAATATTTGTAAGTATGACAAGCAGAGCTTGTCATATGCAGGAAATGAGGAAGGTCTGAAGAAAAGCACTTCAGACTTAGATTAAGGCAGTATGACAAGCAAAGCTTGTCATATGCAGGAAAGAGGAGAATATGATTAAATTAGCGCCGTCTATTTTATCTGCAAATTTTGCAAACTTGGAAAAAGACATAAAACAGGTAGAACAAGCTGGGGCGGAGTATCTTCACATTGATGTTATGGATGGAGCATTTGTTCCAAGTATTTCGTTTGGGGCTCCGGTTATGAAATGTATACGTCCTATATCCAAATTAGTTTTTGATGTACATTTAATGGTGGAGGAACCTATCCGTTACATTGATGATTTTGTTAAAGCAGGTGCAGATATCATAACTGTTCATGCAGAAGCGTGTAAACATCTAAACAGAACCATTGCTAAAATTAAAGAGGCAGGAGTAAAAGTGGGAGTCTCTCTTAATCCTTCTACTTCATTATCTGTACTGGATTATTGTTTGGAAGACATTGATATGGTTCTGATTATGAGTGTAAATCCTGGCTTTGGGGGGCAAAAATTTCTGCCTTTGGCCATAGATAAAATCAAAAGGTTAAAAGAATTAATTCGTGTTAAAAACTTAAACGTTGACATTCAGGTAGATGGCGGAATTAATACTAGCAATGTTACGGAAATTATTGAAGCAGGGGCAAATGTCATCGTAGCAGGTACTGCAGTATTTGGTGGTGATATAATTAACAACATAAATAACTTTAAAGAAATTTTTTCAAAATGCTAATACCACAATTTATCTTACCAGATTATTCACTACTTGGAATGCCATAATGAGGCATTATTTTTTGAGAGAATTTCAAAGGTTGAAAACTGACCTTAGAAGGAGTATGGTTATATTTATGAAACAAAAACGAGTTTTAATTTTAACCGGAGGTACTATATCTGTAGATTTTGCAAAGAAATTTTTGGAGAATCAAGAATTTGATACGATTATCGCTGCAGATAGCGGGTTAAAATCAGTAGAAGCCCTTAATTTGCCGGTGGATTATATTTTAGGAGATTTTGATTCTGTACCTTCTGATATACTAGAAAAATACCGTACTTGCGCAAAAGAAGAACAGCATATTACCATGAAAGAGTATAATCCTGAGAAGGATGAAACGGATACGCAGATTGCTATTATGTTAGCGACAGAATTAGAAGCGGATGAAATTGTAATATTAGGAGCGACGGGAACTCGAATTGATCATTTGCTTGCTAATATACATTTATTATATATACCATTAAAACAAAATAGGAAAGCTTGTATCATAGATGAACATAATAAAGTATATCTGATCAATCAAAATACAACTATCAGCAAAGATAAGATTTATGGACCTTATCTTTCTCTTTTGCCGCTTACAGAAACAGTTAAGCATGTTACTTTAGAAGGATTTAAATATCCTTTGACAAAGAGAACTCTGCATATTGGAGAAAGTATTGGAATCAGTAATGAGGTTGTTAGTTCGAAGGCTGATATTTTATTGGAATCAGGTATATTAATTGTTGTTGAATCAAAAGATTAATACGGGAGGCAACTCCATTTATAATAGGAAAAGGAGCAAGAACATACATGAAACTAGGAATCGTTGGTTTACCTAACGTAGGTAAGAGTACATTATTTAATTCACTAACAAAGGCAGGTGCAGAATCGGCTAATTATCCTTTTTGTACCATTGACCCTAACATAGGTATTGTTTCAGTGCCGGATGAAAGATTGCAAGTCCTTGGAGACTTATATAATTCTGAAAAAGTAATCCCAGCGGTTATTGAATTCGTAGATATAGCCGGTTTAGTAAAGGGTGCATCCAAAGGAGAGGGCCTTGGTAATCAATTCCTGTCCAATATTAGAGAAGTGGATGCCATTGTTCATGTTGTAAGGTGTTTTGAAGACGGCAATATTATTCATGTGGATGGTTCCATTAATCCATTAAGGGATATTGAAACCATTAATTTGGAATTAATCTTTTCAGATATTGAAATATTAGAAAGAAGAATAGCAAGAACCTCTAAAGGCGCTAAAAATGACAAAGCACTTGCTAAAGAACTGGAATTACTGGGACGTTTAAAAGAACATTTAGAAGGCGGTAATCTGGCAAAGAGTTTTAATACGGATGATGAAGAAGAAATTGACTGGCTTGGCAGCTATAATCTATTAACTTATAAGCCGGTAATCTACGCAGCTAATGTATTAGAAGATGATTTAGCAAACGAGGGTGTAAGCAATGAACATGTTCAAAAGGTAAGAGAGTTTGCAAAAGAAGAAAAATCAGAAGTGTTTGTTATATGCGCTCAGATTGAACAGGAGATTGCTGAGTTAGATGATGATGAGAAAAAAATGTTCTTAGAAGATCTTGGACTGAAAGAATCCGGATTGGAGAAGTTGATTCGTGCAAGTTATCATATCTTGGGACTTATCAGTTATTTAACGGCGGGACCTAAAGAAACAAGGGCATGGACTATTACAAAGGGCACAAAAGCGCCTGGTGCGGCCGGTAAGATTCACTCCGATTTTGAAAGAGGTTTCATTCGTGCTGAAATCGTAAGTTATAATCACTTGGTAGAATGTGGCAGTTTTAATGGGGCGAAAGACAAAGGATTAGTTCGTTCAGAGGGTAAGGAATATGTAGTACAAGACGGAGATGTTATTTTATTCCGATTTAATGTGTAGGAAAGTGGTGAATACAAATGGTTTACAACGCAGCTACAAGTATTAAATTCCCTAATTTAGGTATAGAGTTCAACAACCTAGGTTCATCTATTGATGTATTTGGTTTTAAGATAGCGTATTATGGAATTGTCATTGCACTGGGGATGGCAGCTGGTTACTTAGTAGCCCAATGGCAGGCAAAGAGAACTAAGCAGAACCCGGATTTGTATTTGGATTTTGCATTGTATGCGATTATTTTATCTGTTATCGGAGCAAGACTATTTTATGTGATATTTTCATGGGATGAGTTCAGAGATGATCCCATTCAGATTTTGAATATCAGGCAGGGTGGTCTGGCAATCTATGGTGGTATAATAGTAGCTGTAATTACAGCATGGATTTATTCTAAGATCAAAAAAATGTCCTTTGGTTTGCTGGCAGATACAGCATGTCTGGGACTAGTAACCGGGCAGATTATAGGAAGATGGGGTAACTTTTTTAACCGCGAAGTATTTGGAAAGTACACGAACGGATTATTCTCTATGTTACTGGATATCCGGGATGTTGGTTATGATTATACCTCGCCTGTATCTTACATTACTGAAAAGTATGCCGATAAGCCGGATATGCTTAATCGCATTTTGGAGATTAGAGAGAATCCGGTTGTGATAAACGGAATTACTTATATTCAGGTTCATCCTACATTCTTGTATGAATCATTATGGAATTTAATGGTGCTTATTTTGCTAATACTGTATTCCAAGCATAAGAAATTTAATGGTGAAGTATTTATATTATATTTAGCTGGATATGGTTTGGGAAGAGCTTGGATTGAGGGAATCAGATCAGACCAGCTATTCTTATGGGGTACTCCATTTGCAGTTTCACAAGTGCTTTCAGCCCTTTTGGTAATTGTTGCAATTGCAATCATTATCATAAGAAGAAGACAATTGAGAAAGAATGTAAGGTAGGCCTAAATTACTACATTGTAGTAAAACATAATATATTGGCACATTTTGTGCTTATAGACATAAAAATGCTACATCTTGTATAAAATAATTTGCAAATACAAGTTCTAACCTATAAAAGGTAGAACTTGTATTTTTTTTTTCGTTTTTTACTTGATAATTTCCCAGAACTAATATAAAATAGCATTAGAAGTGGAGCAAAGTGGTTGGAAGTGGAGTGAAGTGGTGAATAGGGTGGTGAAAATCCATGTTCATGGGTGAATACAATCATACGATTGATGCCAAAGGAAGAATAATTGTACCATCAAAGTTCAGAGAAGCCTTAGGAGAAGAATTTGTTGTAACTCAGGGTTTAGATGGCTGCTTATTTGTATACCCTAATGATGAATGGATGGAATTCATTGCTCAACTGAAAAACCTTCCGGGAAGTAAAGACGCCAGACAATTGCAAAGATATTTTATGGCAGGAGCTGCCAGTTGTGAAGTGGACAAGCAGGGAAGAATCCTAATTCCTAATAAGTTAAGAGAATCAGCTGCTTTGGAAAAAGAAATTGTATTTGTTGGGGTTTTAAACAAGATTGAAATCTGGAGCAAAGAAAGATGGGAAGGCAATAATGATTATGGCAATATGGATCAGATTGCAGAACATATGTCTGAGCTTGGATTAAGTTTTTAGGAGGTGCTTTGTGGACACTTTTTCGGGAAATATTAATTTTAAACACAAATCTGTACTATTAGATGAAACTATTGAAATGTTGAATATAAAACCTGACGGCATATATGTTGACGGAACCTTAGGCGGAGGAGGCCATTCCTACGAAATATGCAGACGTTTAGGTGATAAAGGACGATTAATAGGAATTGATCAGGATGAAGCTGCAATCTTAGCCGGTAGTAATAAACTAAAAGAATTTGGAGATAAGGTTACCATTGTTCGAAGCAATTACAGTAACATGAAAACCGTTCTTCACAACTTAGGAATCCAGAAAGTAGACGGAATTTTATTAGATTTGGGAGTTTCTTCTTATCAGCTGGATACACCGGAGAGAGGTTTTTCTTATAAAGAGAATGCTCCTTTAGATATGCGGATGGATACCAGAAGCGAAATAACTGCAAAAGACATTGTGAATAATTATAGTGAACACGATTTGTACCGTATTATCCGCGATTACGGTGAAGATAAATTTGCAAAGAATATTGCGAAACACATTGTTAGGGTTCGGAGTGAAAAAACAATCGAAACCACAGATGAGTTAACAGAAGCAATTAAAGCTGCAATACCAATGAAAATACGAATGAATACAGGACATCCGGCAAAAAAGACTTTTCAGGCTATTCGTATTGAATTGAATAAAGAATTAGAAGTATTAAGTAAATCATTAGATGATATGATTGAAATGCTAAATGATAAAGGAAGACTTTGTATCATTACCTTCCATTCCTTAGAAGACAGAATAGTGAAAAGTAGTTTTAGAAAAAACGAAGATCCTTGTACATGCCCACCGAACTTTCCGGTATGTGTATGCGGTAATCAATCCCAAGGTAATATAATTACCAGAAAACCCATTGCACCTTCGGAAGAGGAAGTCTTGAATAATAAAAGATCAAAAAGTTCTAAACTAAGAGTATTTGAGAAGAAAGCATAAGAACAATCTCAGGCGATAGAGATAGAAGCGGGGAGGATATTTCATGGAGGAAAGAAAGAGACGTTATTACAATCATAATGTATACAGTATAGAGGGAAATACAGCAAGAAAGCTGCAAGCAGTACCGGAATACCAGGAATCACAAAGACCGGACCGGAGACAAGAAACCAGAAGAAAAAAACAAAAAAGACAAGAGTTAAATACAGGTATGGATATTGTATCAATGCTTATTCTTACCTTTGCTATTGTTGTAACAGTATATATATGTTTGGAGTATCTAAGTGTACAATCCAATATCTCGCAAATGAACAAGGAAATTGTTAAATTGGAAAGTGATTTAATCAAAAAACAAAATGAAAATGCCTCTGCATTATCAGAAATTGAAACATCTCTGGATTTAAATTATATTTATGAAGTAGCAACCAACGAATTAGGAATGGTATATCCCAGCGATAATCAGGTTATTGCATACGAAAGTAATTTAAGCGATTATGTAAGACAACATGCGGATATTCCAGAAGTGGAAGAACCTACGTTAATAGATAAAATAATGAAATGAGGTGCAGAAGTTGAGAAAAGCAAAAGAAAAGAGAAGAAAGTCTTTTACACCCAAAATGCAAGCAAAATTATTGCTTGTTTTTTGCGTTATAATCATTGCGCTAATTGGTTTGATTAGCAGACTGGTATACTTAAATCAAAAAGATGGAGAGAAATATGCCAAACGTGTTTTATCTCAGCAAACCTATACCAGTAGTATTCTTCCCTATAGAAGAGGAAGTATTTTAGACCGTAAAGGAACTGTATTAGCTACCAGCCAAAAAGTATATCACTTAATATTAGACGTGAAATATATGCTGTCGGAAAAAGAGAATCTGGAGCCAACCATTACAGCACTGGCAGATACATATGAAAGTTTATCCAGGAAAGAATTAATGGAGATTGTTAAAACAAAATCGGACAGCCAGTATGTAAAACTGCTTAAGAATCTGACTTATGAGCAAATGAATGAGTTGAAAAGTAAAATGGAAAAAGACCGCCATATTAAAGGTGTTTGGTTTGAAGAAGACTACATAAGACAATATCCTTACGACTCTTTAGGAAGCCATGTCATTGGTTTTACGGCCAGTGGAAATGTGGGAACCTGGGGGATCGAACAATATTATAATGAAGAATTAAACGGAACAAACGGCAGGGAATATGGCTACATTGATTCTGAATTGAATTTGGAACGAAATATAAAACCAGCAGTAAACGGGAATACCGTAATTACTACGATTGATGCCAATGTGCAAGGCATTGTACAAAAGCATGTAGATGCATTTAATGAAGAACATGGCAGTAAGAATTTAGGCGTTCTTATTATGAATCCGAATAATGGTGAAATTTATGCAATGGTTTCAAATAAAGCTTATGATTTGAATAATCCAACAGATTTGTCTTCCTTTTATACCAAAGAAGAAATTGGTGGTATGACAGAAGAGGAAAAGCTGGAAGCTTTAAATCAGGTATGGAGAAACTTCACCATAAATGATGCCTGGGAACCCGGTTCTACTTTTAAGCCTGCAACAGTAGCTATGGCGTTGGAAGAAGGATTAATATCTCCGGATGAAACCTTCTTTTGCGATGGATATGAAATGGTAGGAGGTTACAGAATCAAATGCAGCAATCGTGCCGGACATGGCAATATTACATTACAGGAAGCGCTTATGAAATCCTGCAATGATGCAATGATGCAAATAGCAGCCAAAGAAGGGAAAAAATTATTCTATAATTATCAAGCCTTTTTTGGCTTTGGAGAAAAAACAGGAATTGATCTCCCAGGTGAAGCAAATGGTATTTTAATGCCTAAAGAGAATCGGGTTGATTCTGCATTAGCAACCAATAGTTTCGGACAGAATTTTACTTCTACTATGGTACAAGCTGCAGCAGCCTATTCTTCTTTAATCAATGGCGGATATTTTTATCAGCCACATGTGGCTAAGGAAATTATCAATGATCAGGGTGCAACGGTTAAATCTTTTGAAAAAAATTTGATACGAAAGACGGTATCAAAGGAAACATCGGACTTTATAAAAGAGGCTATGTTTCAAACCGTAGAAGCCGGAACAGCAAAGTATGCACAAGTACCTGGTTATACGGTAGGCGGAAAAACCGGTACAGCTGAAAAGCTGCCGAGAGCAGATGATACTTATATTGTATCCTTTATTGGAAATGTTCCTGCGGATAATCCGGAAATTGTAATCTACGTTGCTATAGATGAACCTCAAAATGTAGTTAGACAGGCAGATAGTTCCCTTGCAACAAAATTGACCAGCCAAATATTAGCTGAAGTTCTTCCATTTTTAGAAATTTATCCATCCCAGGAAGATGTCTTTACGGATACAAAAGGTGATACCGGAAGTAAGTCCAATAAAGGTTCAGAAAGTACTTCTAAACCGGGAAAAAATAATGGTGATAATAGTACCGAAACAACAAATAATAGTTCTAATACAAATGTGGAAAATAAATCCGAAGAAAATAACGATTCTTTGACTAATCAATCTAATGAAGGCAATAATACAGAGAGCGGACAAGAATCAGAAACGAATTCTGTCGGGTCCGATACCGGTACAGAAGAGGGGTCTGAAATATCAGACGAATTCTATCCGGATGCGCTATCTGGTTTAGAAGAGGAAACAGAAGAGTAATCTATTTAAAGTATTTGGCAAAAGATTAATCATATCCTCATGAATGCTGTAATAAAATAAAGCAATAAGATATATGAGGAAGCTTATGGCAAGAAATAAAACTTTCAATCGTCGTAACGTGCTTATTATCATAAGTTTTGTTATTATAGCGGCCACAGGTCTAACTGTAAGACTTGGGTATTTAATGATTGTAAAATCTGCAGAATATGCGAAAAGGGCAGAAGACTTACACGAAAGAGAGCGTGCCATTAAAGCGGCAAGAGGCATAATATACGACAGAAATGGTATTGCAATTGCTACCAATAAACCGGTATCTACCATATCTGTAATTCATAGTCAGATTAAAGATCCGGAGAAGGTAATTCAAGTCCTGTCTGAACTATTGAACTTGGATGAAGCGAAGGTTAGAAAAAGAGTAGAAAAAATATCTTCCATTGAAAGAATTAAATCTAATGTTGATAAAGAGATAGCAGATGCAATACGAGATTACGATTTAGATGGGGTTATGGTGGATGAAGATTATAAAAGATATTATCCTTATGAGACTCTAGCCTCCAAGGTAATCGGCTTTACCGGCAGCGATAATCAAGGAATCATTGGCTTAGAGGTGGAGTACGAAAAATACTTAAAAGGTATAGACGGCACCATATTGACTCTTACAACAGCATATGGAGTTGAAATAGAAAATGCCGCAGAAGATCGTATCGAACCGAAAGCCGGAAATGATCTATATATCAGTTTGGATGTAAATATACAAAAATATGCGGAACAGGCAGCTTTAAAAGTGCTGGAAGCCAAGCAAGCAAATAATGTGAAATTAATTGTGATGAGTCCAAAGACAGGCGAAATCTATGGTATGGTTAATGTTCCTGAATTTAATTTAAATGATCCATATACGATAACCGATAATATGTTGGAAGGTGTGGATATGACCACCTTAACCAGCGAGAAAAAGAACGATTTATTAAACAATATGTGGAGAAATGCTTCTATTAGTGATACTTATGAACCGGGTTCTTCCTTTAAAATTGTAACTGCTACCGCAGCGCTGGAAGAAAAAGTAGTTTCTTTGAATGACCATTTTTTTTGCCCCGGATATAAGATTGTGGAAGACAGAAGAATACGCTGTCATAAAGCTGGCGGACACGGCAGTGAAACCTTTGTAGATGGAATTAAAAATTCCTGCAACCCCGTATTTATGGAACTTGGTGCCAGAGTTGGACTTACTAATATGTATAAATATTTTAAGAAACTTGGGCTATTCCAAAAGACAGGCATAGACCTTCCCGGCGAAGCAAGATCCATCATGCATAAGCCAGAAAAAGTAGGAGCAGTAGAATTAGCGACTATATCCTTTGGTCAGTCCTTTCAAATTACTCCTTTACAGCTATTAGTTGCTGCAAGTGCAGTGGTGAATGGAGGTAATTTAGTAACTCCCCATTTTGGAATTACTGCAAAAAGTCCGGATGGCGCCACGGTGAAAACCTTTGAATATCCTATTCAATCAGGTGCTGTCACCAAAGAAACTTCTGAAACTATGAAGAATTTATTAGAACTGGTAGTTGCGGAGGGTACAGGTAAAAGGGCTTATTTACCGGGGTTTCGCATTGGCGGTAAGACTGCTACTTCTGAAAAACTGCCAAGAAGCAGTAACAAGTACATATCTTCTTTCATAGGTTTTGCACCAGCCAATGATCCTCAGGTAATGGCAATCGTTTTAATTGACGAACCAGTAGGGATTTACTATGGAGGTACTATTGCGGCTCCTGTGGTAGCCGAAGTTTTTGATAACATACTACCTTATTTAGGCATTGAAGAAAGCTATACGGAAGCAGAGATAAAAGAATACAGTATTGGAACTGTCCAGATGCCGGATTTTATGGGGAAGACAGTAAAAGAAGTGAAAGAAATACTGAAAGAAGTGGATTTAGGAGAAGTTTATTATGCTGGTGAAGGCGATGTTGTTTCTGAACAATTTCCGTTACCGGGTGAGAAGATAGAAAGAAATAGCGACTTGATTCTATATCTTAAATAGAATATAATAAATGAGTTGATTTTACGAAAGAATTATAAGTGAATTCACTTGGGAGGAAATAAACATGGATTTTAAAATCTTAATACCGGTCATTATATCATTTGTAATCAGTGTCATACTTTGTCCTGTTATGATACCTTTCTTAAAAAGGTTAAAATTCGGGCAATATGTACGGGATGACGGGCCGGAATCTCATCTTAAGAAGTCAGGAACTCCTACTATGGGAGGTATCATAATATTATTAAGTATTATCCTTACTTCATTGTTTTACATTGGAAAATACTCGGATATGATTCCGGTGTTATTTGCAACTGTTGGTTTTGGAGTCATTGGCTTTTTGGATGATTATATAAAAATAGTTATGAAAAGATCCATGGGACTAAGAGCTTGGCAAAAATTAGTGGGTCAGATTTTGGTTACCTCTATATTTGGTTACTATCTGGTTAATTACACAGATGTAGGAACTAAGATGTTAATACCTTTTACCGGTGGTGTTTTAGAAGGTAAGTATTTGGAAACTTCATTTTTGTTTGTTCCAATGCTGTTTATTGTTATGCTGGGTACTGTAAATGGAGCCAATTTTACAGATGGACTGGATGGATTAGCAACCAGTGTTACTCTACTTATAGCCACTTTTTTCTCAGTGGTTGCCATTGGAACACAAAGTGGTATATCTCCAATTACTTGTGCAGTAGCAGGAAGTTTATTGGGATTTCTGGTATTCAATATTTATCCGGCAAGGGTATTTATGGGTGATACAGGTTCTCTGGCACTTGGAGGTTTTGTTGCAGCTTCTGCTTATATGCTGCGTATGCCATTATTCATTCTGATAGTAGGTATTATTTATCTGGTAGAAGTTATATCTGTTATGCTGCAAGTTGGATACTTTAAGATATCCGGTGGAAAAAGAATATTTAAAATGGCACCCATTCATCATCATTTTGAATTATGCGGATGGCCAGAAACCAGGGTAGTTGCTGTATTCTCTGTAGTTACTGCTATACTTTGTTTAATCGCATTAATTGGTTTATAAGAAATACTTTTACAATACTTTAAAAGGAAATAACTTTTCTGAAATTACGTATAAGAAAACGGCATATAAAATACCGGAATAATAAAGTAAAGAACTTTGCATATAGGAAAGAAGGAAGTAATATGGACATAAAGCATAAAAAAGTGCTGGTTTTCGGAACAGGTATCAGCGGTATGGCTGCAGTTAAGTTATTACAGCAAACAGAAGCAGATATTACATTATACGATGGAAATGTCAACCTAAATAAAGAGGACATAGCAGCGAAATTGCCTAAAGATTTTAAAGGAAATATAATATTGGGAGAATTGCCGGAGAATTTACTAAAACAATTGGATTTAGCAGTTTTAAGTCCCGGTGTACCAACTGATCTTGAAATCGTGAATAAGATGAGAGACAATCAAATACCCATTTGGGGAGAAGTTGAGTTGGCTTATTATTTTTCTAAGGGTAAAATAGCAGCAATTACCGGAACCAATGGAAAAACAACAACCACTACATTAGTGGGAGAAATCATGAAAACCTATTATAATAGTGTATTCGTTGTTGGAAACATTGGTGTACCATATACGGAGATGGTTCTTAACGCAAAAGAGGATTCCATAACAATTGCGGAAATGAGCAGTTTTCAATTAGAAACCATTCATGAGTTTAAGCCTGATGTAAGTGCTATATTAAATATTACACCTGACCACTTAAACCGTCATCATACCATGGAAAAATATATTGAGGCTAAAGTAAATATTACTAAAAATCAAGATCAAAATGATGTATGTGTATTAAATTATGAAGATAGTACTTTAAGAGAAATCGGAGAAAAACTTAAGACCAAGGTATTCTTTTTTAGCAGCTTACATAGTTTGGATAACGGAATTTACTTAGAGGATGAGAATATCTATTATAGTATAGATAAGAAAAGAGCTTTAATTTGCAATATACATGAATTAAACATATTCGGAAGACATAGTTATGAAAATGTTATGGCTGCAACAGCAATTGGAATATCATTAGGAGTGCCTATTGATAGTATCCGTAAAGCAATTATTAACTTTGTTGCAGTGGAGCATAGAATCGAATTTGTGACTACAAAGAATGGTATAACTTATTATAATGATTCCAAAGGAACCAATCCGGATGCTTCAATGAAAGCGATTGAGTCCATGCGGACACCAACCTTACTGATTGCAGGCGGATATGATAAGGGATCAGATTTTGATGATTGGGTGGAGTCTTTTGGCGGCAAGATACGTTGCTTGGTTTTGCTTGGTCAGACTAAGGATAAGATTGCAGCAACTGCAAGACGTCATGGGTTTAATAATATTATTATGGTAGAGAGTTTGTTAGAAGCAGTAGAAGTTTGTGCTGATAAAGCAAATCAGGGAGATTCCGTATTATTATCTCCGGCCTGTGCAAGCTGGGGAATGTTTCAAAATTATGAAGAGCGTGGACGCCTCTTTAAGGAATATGTGAAGAATCTAAAGAATGTTGAATAAAGATATCTTTGATTGGAATTAAGCAATTTGTGTCGGAACATAAATTTGCTGTCGCATTAAATGGCGCTAAAGCGCCGGAATCGAGGTTTTTATGACCAGGGCAGAACGGGAACAGGGGAAAGTTAAAAAATTTCATAGCTATTATGACTACAGTCTGCTGTTCTTGACTATATTTTTAGTGTGTTTTGGACTGGTAATGATTTATAGTACCAGTTCCTATAATGCCAGCAGAAATTATGGGAAACCAACCTTTTATTTGGAAAAGCAAGCTATATTTGGAGCACTGGGCATAATTATAATGCTTATAGTTTCTAAAATAGATTATCATTTTTACATTAAAAAATTACCTATTTTAAAAATGAGGCCCGTAACTTTGTTATTCTTTTTCTGTATTTTACTCCAGACATATGTATTAATATTCGGTAAAGAAATCAAAGGTGCAAAACGATGGATCGATTTAGGACCTTTGGGAAGCTTTCAGCCTTCTGAATTGTCCAAGATTGCAATTATATTATTTACCGCCTACATAGTGAATTTAGCACCCAGAAAGCTGGATAAATTCGGAGGATTTGTAAGAGTCGTGGTATTTGTAGCGCCTTTAATTGTATTGGTTTTAATTCCTAACTTTAGTACAGCTTTGGTTATGGGATGTATTATGATAGCTATTTGTTTTGTTGCCAGTAGAAAGAAGTTTTACTTTATAGTATCGGGAATCATATCGATAGGACTGGGAGCCATAGCTGTTTTTGGGGTAAGTTATCGAAGTACTCGTATTGATGTGTGGAGAAATGTAGAAACCCATGAAAAAGGCTATCAAATATTACAGGGACTGTATGCTATTGCTTCCGGAGGAATCTTTGGCAGGGGACTTGGAGAAAGTATGCAAAAGCTGGGATTTATACCGGAGTCCCATAATGACATGATTTTTGCAGTTATTTGTGAAGAACTTGGATTATTCGGGGCGGTTGCCATTATCTTAATCTTTGTATTGGTTGTTTGGCGATTGTTTGTTATCGCAATCAACGCACCGGACCTTTACGGGGGATTAATTGCAACTGGGACTTTAACACATATTGCAATGCAGGTGCTTTTAAATATTGCAGTTGTTACCAATACAATTCCTTCTACCGGTATTCCATTGCCATTTATCAGTTATGGAGGCAGTTCTCTGGTAGTTTTACTTATAGAAATGGGTATTGTTTTAAGTGTTTCGAATCAAATAAAATTTGAAAGATAATGAAATAGTAAAATAGGTATTTACTTTTACCAATTCGGCTACAAGCACAAATCATAAGAATTTTCATATAGTAATACTATATTTCTTATTGGTTTGAGGTGAACCATGGCAATTATTCAAATTGTTGGTGGAAATGAGCTGAATGGAGAAGTTAACATACAGGGTTCTAAAAATGCAGTTTTGCCAATATTAGCAGCAACAGTTCTGGTAAACGGAATTTCTAAACTAAATCATTGCCCTAAAATATTAGATGTTTATCATATGATTAATATTTTAGAGAACATAGGCTGTTTAGTGGAATGGGAAGGATCCTCCCTTATTGTTGATACAACAACCCTTAATACTTCAACTGTCCCGGAAGAGTTAGTGAAGAAAATGCGTTCTTCTATTATATTGATGGGAGCCTTACTTGGACGAAGAAAATCTGCAATTGTAACCTATCCCGGGGGATGTTCCATAGGAGCAAGACCTATAGACTTTCATTTGCATGCATTTGCAAAAATGAATATCTCCTTGAAAGAAGAGGACGGGCTGATTTATTGCGATACAGAGGGTGTTATTGGTACAGATATATTTTTGGAATTTCCAAGCGTAGGTGCAACAGAAAATGTAATTCTGGCTGCCATTTTAGCGAAAGGAAAAACCGTAATATACAATGCTGCAAAAGAACCAGAAATTATTGAATTATGTAATTTTTTGAATGCCGCAGGGGCTGATATTGTAGGAGCTGGTTCCGATAAAGTTGAAATACATGGAGTAGAAAGTCTACATGATGTGGAATACACTACAGCGTCAGACAGAATCGTGGCAGGTACTTATTTGGCTGCTGTTGCAGGGGTAGGAGGGGAAGTAATTCTAAGAGGCATTAATTCTAGTTGTTTGGAAGGCGTTATTTTGGTACTCCGCGAGATTGGTAGTCGCATTATATGTGAGGAGGATTATATTCAAATTTCTTCCCATGGCAGGCCAAAGCCCATACCGATTATCAGAACCATGCCATTTCCAGGATTTCCAACGGATATGCAGTCACAAATGATGTCAGTTTTAATGAGGGCAACTGGAACAAGCAAAATAGTGGAAGACATATTTGAAGGCAGATTCCAAAATGTGAAAGAACAAATAAAATTCGGAGCTGATATCCAGATTACCGGCAGAGAAGCAACCATCCGGGGAGTTTCACAGTTACAGGGTGCGGATGTGTATGCCAGTGAATTAAGGGGTGGTGCTGCATTAATTATAGCAGGACTTATGGCTGAGGGAAAAACCAATGTTCATAACCCTATTCATATTCAAAGAGGATATGAGGATATTTGCAGGGATTTAGGCAATTTAGGTGCCGAGATTTCGTATATTTCGGAAGATTAAATAGTGTTTATTTGCATAGCCTATTTTGTGCAGAAAAGAGGGAACATGAGAGAAAAGAGACAAAAAGAAAAGAAAAATGGTATTTTGTCAAAGCTTAAGAAAATACTGATATTTTGCCTCTTCATTGTTGGTTCAACCTTTGTTCTTCTATTTACCAGCAGGTTGGAAACTGTTATTGTGGAAGGGAGTAATCACTATACTTCAGAAGAGTTACAGAAGAAAGTGCTTACAAATAAGACGGATAAAAATACCATATTACTTTATTTGAGATATAAATACGGCGAAACGAACAGCATACCTTTTATTGAACGTGTGGACATAGAAATAGTGAATCTGCATACGGTATCGATTCAGGTCTACGAAAAAGTGGTCACCGGCTGCATCGAATACATGGGTGGATATATGTACTTTGATAAGGATGGAATTATAGTAGAAAGTTCAGATGAAAAACTGTCTCAAGTTCCATTCATTACTGGTTTGAGTTTCAATAAGATGGTACTTTACGAAAAATTAGATACACAAAAAGATGAAATTTTCGACGTTATTCTAAATTTGACACAATTAATAAGAAAGTATGAATTGGATATAGAAACCATTCAATTTAGTCCAGAAATGGAAGTAACATTATATTGTGGTAAAATTCAGGTACTGCTTGGGAAACGAAATACATATGATGAACAAATTGCGGAACTAAAGAATTTATTACCCAAGGCTCCCAATAAAAAACTTACACTGGATATGAGAAACTTTAATGAAGGACAGGATAGAATCATTGCGAAACCTCGGAAATAGAGTTCAAAGAAAGTATGTGTATAGGAAGACGATTATGAATCAATTTTTCCTGCTGCTGATTACTTAAGTCTCAGATCTATAAGCAGATGTGATATGCATTGGGTGCAAAAATAAAATTTTAGGGTTGATTATTTTGTCAATAAAAGCTATTATATACTATAGGATTACAAAAGAATAAACTAGACTTATTGGACTTAAAAATAAGCAACTTCTTTTGTTGATAAGAAACCTGTTTGTTTAATCGGTTATTTACATAGAGGGAAACAAATGGATAATAAATTGGATAAATAATTTTAAAGATTAGTATAGTGAAGGAGGAAGTACCTTGCTTGAAATAAGAACAAATGAAGCTGATTCATCTGCAAAAATTCTTGTAATTGGAGTCGGCGGTGCAGGGAATAATGCTGTTAATAGAATGATTGAAGAAAACATCGTAGGTGTGGATTTTATCTGCGTAAATACGGACAAGCAGCATCTTAAAAACTGCAAGGCACCACAATGTATTCAAATTGGTGAGAAATTGACCAAAGGATTAGGAGCAGGTGCGCAACCTGAAATCGGAGCACAAGCGGCAGAAGAGAGTCGAGAGGAATTAACGAATCTAATTAAAGGCTCTGATATGGTATTTGTTACTTGTGGAATGGGCGGTGGAACCGGTACAGGTGCTGCTCCTGTTGTAGCACAAATTGCTAAGGAAATGGGAATCCTTACAGTAGGTATTGTAACAAAACCATTTAAATTTGAAGCAAAAGCCCGTATGAATAATGCAGTTGGAGGTATTGAAAGATTAAAAGAACATGTGGATACCCTAATTGTAATTCCTAATGATAAATTATTAGAAATTGTAGATAGAAGAACCACAATGCCGGATGCTTTACGTAAAGCAGATGAAGTATTACAACAAGGTGTACAAGGTATTACCGACTTAATCAATGTTCCTGGTTTAATCAATCTTGATTTTGCGGACGTACAAACAGTTATGAAGGACAAGGGTGTTGCTCATATTGGTATCGGTGTGGGCAAGGGCGATGATAAATGTATTGACGCAGTAAATCAGGCTATTACCAGTCCTTTACTAGAGACAACCATCCAGGGAGCTTCTCATGTAATTATTAATATATCCGGTGATATCAGCTTAATTGAGGCCAATGAAGCCGCAACCATGGTACAGGAACTGGCAGGAGAAACTGCAAACATTATCTTTGGTGCTATGTTTGATGATACTGCTCCGGATGAAGCAACTATTACCGTTATTGCAACGGGATTGGATACCAAGGGATCTATTATGGAACAAAAGGGGCCAAGCTTCTTAAAACAAGGCATGGCAAGACCGGATTATAGATTTGGAAGTAACAATACTATGAATTCCAGTTCTTCCTTCGCTAAGTCACAAGCACAGACAGCAGCAACCAGTAATACATATAATCCAAAGCCGTTAAATCAAGGCTATACAAATCCTATGAACACTGGTAATAATCCTTCCTTTAATACAGGAGATACAAGTGGAATTAAGATTCCGGAGTTCTTACAGAAGAATCGTAATAATAAATAGTAGTCAAAAATATATATAAACATTATAATATATGTACCCCCAAATGTTGGATATAAAGACGGCATATGGGGGTACATTTTTTGTATAACCATAGTCGACGAGTGTTCTTTATACGGACACATTTCTTAAACTTCTATACCTAAAAACTAATTCATGTAGGACAATCATCTATATATTAAATGACATGGAAAATAAAACGTAAATTTCTACGAATCTCCGACGGGTCTTATTATTTTACGACAGCATATTCTTAAGAAAAACCAATATAATTACAGATTACATAAAAAATAAGAACTTTTTGTAAGTATGGGTAAATGAAAAAGCCTATTTTCTTACCAGAATGTGACAGGAACTAAACTGAAAAAAATATATAATAGGTAAAGAAAATACAAGTTATGGAAGAGGGGGTGTGCTTGTATCTAGAAGTCTATATTGATGTTATTTTTCTCATTAATTTCGCGATGGATATTTTATTGCTTTTCATTGTAAAAAAAATTGTAAAGTGTAAAAGTTCAAAACTAAGAATTGTTTTCGGTGGGACTGTAGGAGCAATTGGTGCTTGCATTCTTGCAGTGATACCGGATTTAAACGGAATTCTTCAATTTCTATTTTCTTATTGTCTCATCTGTACCGGAATGGTTTATGTATCTTATGTTCAAAAGGGCTGGAAGGCAAGATTGAAAACCATAGCAGTCCTGTACATAGCTACATTCTTTCTGGGAGGCGTATTGAATTCACTTTACTATTATTCAAAGCTGGGAGTATTCTTTCGTGATTTAGTGAACGGTGGATTATTTGGGAATCTGAATAAAACATATTTTGTCATTGCCATATTATTTGGAACTATAGCTATTATAGTTTTCATTCATACATATTACAGTTTTCGAAAAGGGAATTCGAGACTTTATGAGGCAGAATTGTTTTATAGGGAGAACAAGGTTAGGGCAGTTGGTTTATTGGATACCGGTAATGGACTTTATGATCCGATTTATGGGAAACCGGTAATCATAACAGAGTATTCGGTAATTTCTAATCTATTATCGGAAGGTCAGGTACAACTGCTCCAAACATGGTTGGATAATTTAGATGGTAATAGCAGTTCTATTGGCCGGACGGAATTGTCTGAGGACCTTATGAAAGACAGCAGCGAGGAACGACTGAATATTATGATGATACCTTATCATTCTGTAGGCAGAAAAAATGGGATTTTACCTGCTTTTATACTGGATAAGGTAATACTTTGGGAGGAAGATGAACAGATTTGTAACGAGAAGGTTTTAACAGCTGTTTGCGCTGACAGATTATCGAAACAGAACGAATATCAACTGATTTTGCATAAGGATATTATGTGAATCTAAATGTAACTGGAATTCAATGAGATGGTAAAAAGCGAATCAAGTGGAGTTTATGTATAGGGAGGAAAAGTCAAAAATGCTGTTGAAAATAACCATACCAAACAAAATTCAATTCCGCGTAATTCCTGACTTTCGGAGTATACTATTTAATGGACGTGGGGAAATACACTATATTGGTGGAGCAGAGGTGCTTCCAGCACCTTTAGATGCAATTAGAGAAGCTGAAGAAATTGCTAAATTGGGGACTGAATATGATACAGAAGCGAAATCTATACTTGTAGAACATAATCTTAGGCTTGTGGTATATATTGCTAAGAAGTTTGATAATACCGGCGTTGGAGTGGAAGATTTAATTTCCATAGGTACCATCGGACTGATAAAGGCAATCAATACATATAATCCGGATAAAAATATTAAATTAGCAACTTATGCATCAAGATGTATTGAAAATGAAATCTTAATGTATTTAAGAAGAAATAATAAAACCAAATTAGAGGTTTCTATTGATGAACCTTTAAATGTGGATTGGGATGGGAATGAACTTCTTTTGTCGGATATTCTGGGAACAGAAGAGGATGTTATTTATAAAGGCATTGAAGAAGAAGTAGATCGAAAACTTTTAGGAAAAGCGTTGGCAAAATTAAGTGAACGGGAAAGAATTATCGTTCAATTACGTTTTGGACTAAATACGGAAGATGGTAATGAACGTACCCAAAAAGAAGTTGCGGATCTACTTGGAATATCACAATCTTATATATCCAGGTTGGAAAAAAAGATCATTAAGCGCCTTAAGAAAGAAATGTTAAGATTGGAATAATAGATCCATTTAAAGAATGAAGTATAAAGACTTCCATAAAAGGAAATTATTACATCCTTTTCAACCGTATAAAGAGACATGAAAAAGTGAATCATTAAACTAAGTAATTAATGATTTGGGAGGTTTTCATATGGCTCTTTATAAGGTAGAAATCTGTGGAGTAAATACTTCGAAATTACCATTACTAAATAATGCTGAGAAGGAAGAGTTATTTCAGCGAATATTGAAGGGGGACAAAGAAGCAAGGGAATTGTATATCAAAGGTAATCTTCGACTAGTTTTAAGCATTATTCAACGTTTCTCTAATAGTAATGAAAATGTAGATGATTTATTTCAAATAGGCTGTATCGGACTGATGAAAGCAATTGATAATTTTGATATATCCCAAAATGTAAAATTCTCTACTTATGCAGTTCCTATGATTATTGGAGAAATACGGCGTTACTTACGAGATAATAACAGCATACGTGTCAGTCGTTCTCTTCGAGATACCGCTTATAAAGCCATATATGCAAAAGAGGCATTAACCAAAAGGAATGATAAAGAACCTACAGTTACTGACATTGCAAATGAAATTGGTATTAGTAAGGAAGACATCGTTTTTGCATTGGACGCCATTCAAAGTCCGGTATCTTTATATGAACCTGTTTATTCTGAAGGTGGCGATACCTTGTATATTATGGATCAGGTCAGCGATAAGAAAAACAGGGAAGAAAATTGGGTAGAAGAAATTTCTCTAAAGGAAGCTCTATCTAAATTATCGGAAAGAGAAAAGAGTATTATAGAACTTCGGTTTTACGAAGGTAAAACCCAGATGGAAGTTGCAAAAGAAATATGTATTTCTCAGGCACAAGTCTCAAGGCTTGAAAAATCAGCATTAAAGAGTATGAAGAACTATTTAAGTCAATGAATGAAGATGCTTTACCCTAGGGATTATGAGACCTTCAAGGGAATACCCTTGAAGGTCAAAAAATAATTTTCTCCAATGCCTCATTGATATCTATATCCACCAGAATAACATCAGGCCCAATTTGCTTAATACTGCAAAAAGCTATGCAGTATTCATGCTCACGGCCTAAGATGCCCCAGATTTTACAGGGTCCGGGAACGATTAGTTTTGTTATGATTCCGGTATTTATGTCAAATTCTATATCACAAACATAGCCCAGTCTTTCACCGTCTCTACAATTTATTACTTCCTTTTCTCTTAATTCACACATTCTCACGACAAAACCCCCACTAAATGTATTGAATATTTATGTTTATTAACTAATATATGATTCTTCTTCTATTATATGTGATATTTCTTGACTTTGAAGCTATTTTACATATAATCTAAATTAGAACATTAATTGTCGCACACTTAAGGAGGAAACATTATGAAATGCCCATTTTGTGGGAAAGAGAATACCAGAGTTATAGATTCAAGACCCTCTGATGATAATAATTCAATCAGAAGAAGACGTCTATGTGATGAATGTCACAAAAGATTCACAACTTATGAGAAAGTTGAAGCTATTCCACTGGTAGTCATAAAGAAGGACAACAACCGTGAGCCCTATGATCGTACAAAAATTGAAGCAGGTGTGTTTCGTTCCTGTCATAAGAGACCAATTTCCGTAGATCAAATCAATCAATTAGTGGATGAAATTGAAACTGCAATTTTTAACCGGGAAGAAAAAGAAGTACATAGTTCTATTATCGGTGAAATCGTTATGGATAAATTAAAGGAACTGGATCCGGTTGCTTATGTTAGATTTGCATCGGTTTATCGTGAATTTAAAGATGTGAATACCTTTATGCATGAATTAAAGAAGATTTTGGATAATGAAACAACATTATAGAATAATTATAACCTTTATTGGTTAAGAAAAACTTTTTGGAGTATAAAATCTACCTATATAAAATGTAGAATTCAAGGAGATTTATAACTTAACCAATAAAGGTTTTTTATATTTAATGGCAATCAATATCCTCTAATCCAGGAAATGTAAGTTGTTCATATAGATTCTTTTCTTCATATTGGTGCAGGTATTGAAAACATGCATTTACATCCTGGAGTATATGATGAGTGGAACAGGTTTCTTTCAATATATTCATTAATTTAGTATTATTTGGACTATAGATTTCGTATGAGTTTCCATAGGTTTTTATATACCTTTCTTTTAGCCCCGGGAAATGTTCATCCAATTTTTTATAGAAATATTCCCGGTTTCCTTCTCTTAAGGTCAGCCCCATTCCAAAACATATAATTCCGTGTACTTTTGCTTCTATACAATAGTTTAAGATTCCTTTTATATTTTCCTCCGTGTCATTTAGAAAGGGCAGTATGGGACTTAACCAGACAATGGTGGGTATTCCGTTTTCCTGCATAATCTTAAGAACTTCATATCTTTCTTTTGTAGTGCTTACATTTGGCTCAATTATTTTACAAAGTTCTTCATCATATGTAGTTAAAGTCATTTGCACTACACATTTAGATTTCTCGTTTATTCTTCTTAATAAATCTAAGTCCCTTAAGATTCTTGCTGATTTTGTCTGTATGGCAAGACCAAACCCGTATGTTTCTATCAGTTCTAAACATTTTCTGGTGTTCCTTTGTGTTTCTTCCAAATGAATATAAGGATCTGTCATAGCTCCGGTACCAATCATAGCTTTCTTCCTTTTACGTCGAAGGGCTTCTTCTAATAATTCGGGTGCATTTAC
This sequence comes from Anaerocolumna sp., assembly GCF_032079385.1. NCBI lineage: Bacteria > Bacillati > Bacillota > Clostridia > Lachnospirales > Lachnospiraceae > Anaerocolumna > Anaerocolumna sp. The sequence goes on along the minus strand of NZ_DAMAUC010000011.1, from coordinate 104,723 downwards.
TTTGATTTCTATATCTTCGAATTCATGTTTTATCTGATAACATTTGCTTCTGGAATCACAATAGATGCATCCATGAGTGCAGCCACGATATACATTCATTCCATTATGGGCAGATAAGATTCCTTTTACTATTGATTCATGCATTAAACTTCTCCAAATTTTTATAAAAGATTTGCTTTTTTGAAAATTAGCGGTAATATATACTTTGAATGCTGTCGTAATTGTATTTGCTTCCATTATATCGGCAATTTATTTAATGATAGAACATATGGTCTGAAATAGCAATAGATTTATTGAATTCAACTAAAGAAAAATTAAAATAAAAATTTTTAAAAAAGTTGAAGATTTTTTTATTACAAATTCGTTCTATTTATTATGAGAGGAAGGAGGCGGATGAAATCAGTAGTGAAGTTTATTATGAATATCTAATCGATACATATCAGAACTTAGTCTTCTCTGTATGTTTTAAGATAGTAAAAGATTATTTTGAAGCAGAAGATTTAGCCCAAGAAACCTTTTTATCCGCTTATAAAAATCTCTCATCCTTTGACAGAGATAAGGAAAAAGCCTGGCTCTGTCGTATCGCAACCAATAAATGCTTGGATTATTTAAAAAGGGCTGAAAGAAGAAGTATTCCTGTTGAAGAAGAATATTTTCTTGTACAAAAAGATAATTCTCCTACCTTGGAAGAAAAAGTTCTTGATAGAGAAATAAAAAACCAGCTGCTAAATCAGTGTAATCAATTGAATTCACCATATAAAGAAATAGCATTAGATTATTTTTATTATGAAATATCTGCAGCTGATATTTCGGATAAAACAGGAAAGAATTTAAAAACTGTTCAAACACAGATCTACCGGGCAAAAGCAATGCTTAGGAAAAAATATGAAAAGGAGGCCGGATTAAAATGATAGAAAATCACCATATTTCTGATGACAGGTATTTGGAATTTCAACAAGACAGGCTGGATGAGGAGGAACGGATAAGGTTTCTTATGCACATTAGTCAATGCGATTACTGTTCTGAAAAACTGGCTGGTTTTTTGGAAGCAGATATGGTTTCAGCTCCACCGGATATGAAGATAAATATATTAACGGCTTCCAAGAAAGCAGATGTTCAGTTTGTTAAGAATGCGGTGGAAATGACAAAGAGAATGCAGCTTTTCCTATATAGCCTAAAAGTGGGGGCGGCAACCATAGGAGCATTTATCATTTTACTTCTATTTATAAATGGGCATGATTTTTCCAATGTTCCAAAAAATATTGAAGTAGATATTAAGAAACAATCGAATACATTTTCCATAACGAATATGATTAGGGAGAGTACCAATTCGCTAAGTGATAATTTATTTAATTTTTCTAATGAAATTATTAAAATGGAGGATAGAAATCATGACAAATAAAAAGAATGGATTTTTAACATTCATGTTCTCCCTATTACCCGGAGCGGGAGAAATGTATATGGGATTTATGAAAAGAGGTATTAGTACAATGGCAGCCTTTTTCGTAGTAATTGCTTTATCGGCCTGGTCAGGGATCGGAGTTGTTATGTTTGTGCTGCCAATTATCTGGTTTTATAGTTTTTTTACCGTTCACAATCTTCGGTCACTGCCGGATGATGAATTCTTTGCAATAGAAGATGATTATATATTTAACTTTACCACAGAAAAAGATAGAACTATATTATTTGCTAAAAAATATAAAAATATAATTGCAATATTTTTAATTATGCTTGGTGCTTCCAGCCTTTGGAATAATTTAAATCGTATATTTTTACCCTTCCTGCCGGGCAGATTAAGAGATTTTATTTATTCTTTAAGTTATATTGGGCCACAGAGTATGATTAGTCTTGCAATTATTGCTTTGGGAGTATATTTGATTCGGGGAAAGAAGAAAGAGCTGGATATGTTAGAGGACAAAGGAGAAAATCATAATGAAAATTCATAGAGTAGGAACTTTAACTTTTGGAATTCTCTTAATTACATTTGGTATATTATTCTTTTTACATGCGTTTATACCGGATTTATCTTATATGTTCATATTCAAATTTTGGCCGATTATTTTTATTCTACTAGGAATTGAGATTTTGCTGGTAAATATAAAGCAGACAGAAGATAAACTGCTTTATGATAAAACAGCCTTTTTCTTAATTATTGTATTATCCTTTTTTGCAATGGGAATGGCTTTTACAGAAGAAATTCTTAATTATGTGATGAATTATCGTATTGAAAATATACATCGTATTTTTTAGAAAGAAAGCAGGAAGAATCTATAAACAGAAAACAGCTGTTTAGGATTCCTCCTGCTTATATTTTTTAAAAATCTTGTAAATACAGCAGTTCTTTGCTATACTGACTTTGGATGAATGCTTCCTTTTTTTGCAGAGAGACAAGGAAAGGAGCTAATATATATGTTTAGTAAAGCATACAGTGCTGCTGTCAATGGTATAGACGGTATGATCGTCACTGTTGAAGCAGATGTAAGTGATGGATTACCGATGTTTGATTTGGTGGGCTATTTGGGTTCTGAAGTAAGGGAGGCAAGGGAGCGGGTCCGTATTTCCCTTAAGAATTCAGGATATCATTTACCGCCTAAAAGGATTACCGTCAATCTTTCCCCCGCAGATATTCGAAAAGAAGGTACAGCCTTCGATCTTCCTATAGCAATCGCTATTTTAACCGCTTTCGGTTATATTCCTCAAGAAAATCTAGCTCATACTTTATTTATTGGAGAACTAAGTTTAAATGGTGACATTAACAAAGTCAATGGAGTTCTTCCAATTGTTTATACTGCCTTAAAACAAGGCTTTACCAGATGTGTTATTCCTGCCGGTAATGTAAAAGAAGGTGCTGTAGTTCAGGAGATGGATGTATATGGTGTAAGCTGTCTTAAGGAAGTGATTGGATATTTGAATAATGATTCTATCCTAGAACCTTACTTTCTTGATGTAGATAAACTTTTTTCAAGTCATAGAGATGATGAGGATATTGATTTCTCAGATGTAACAGGTCAGGAACTGGCTAAAAGAGCCATCGAAGTGGCGGCTTCCGGAATGCATAATGTTTTAATGGTGGGTCCGCCGGGAGCCGGCAAAACAATGCTTGCAAAACGAATTCCCACAATTATGCCAGAACTATCCTTTGAGGAAAGTTTGGAAATATCTAAAATCTATAGCGTATCAGGGCTATTGGATAATAATCAGTCTTTAATTCTTAAAAGACCATTTCGGTCACCACATCATACCATAACAACGGCAGCTTTAACAGGAGGAGGCAGAATACCTATGCCGGGCGAGATTAGTCTTGCTCATTTAGGAATTCTGTTTTTGGATGAATTTCCGGAATTTAACCGTAATACCATTGAAATATTGAGACAGCCCCTGGAGGAAAATGAAATCACTATCGCAAGATTACAGGGAACCTTTCGATATCCTGCCAACTGTATGCTGGTGGCGGCAATGAACCCTTGTTCCTGCGGTCACTACCCTGATCGGAATAAATGCAATTGTTCACCTAATCAGGTAAAAAGGTATCTGGGTAAAATCAGCAGGCCTTTGCTGGACCGCATTGATATCTGTATTGAAACCCTGCAAGTGAACTATAAAGAGCTGGAAGAGAAAAAAGTTTCAGAAACTTCAAAAGATATAAGATCAAGGGTTATGAAGGCAAGAGAAGTACAAATGAACCGTTATTGTAATGAAAAATTCAATTATAATTCCCAATTAACTCCTAAATCCATATCAAAGTATTGTAAATTAGGAAAAAAGGAACAGATTCTGATAGAAAAAGCATTTACCAAGATGAACTTAAGTGCCCGGGCATACCACAGAATCCTTAAGGTGGCAAGAACGATTGCCGATTTGGATAGCTCGGAGGATATCAGTGTAAAACATTTAAGTGAAGCAATTTGTTATAGGAGTCTGGATAAAAAGTATTGGGAAGAATAAGGAAAGTAATAATAACCTTGTTTGGTGGGAGTTATTGAAATATAGAATTCACAGCCTGATTTGTGGCAGTGCTGCAGCTGCAAGCAGACGCAGCATGCAATGGAAGCTGGTATGAAAGAATAATACAATGTAACGAAGGTGCATTATAATTATATTGAAAGAAGGATTTGCCTGTGAAGAATAAAGAGTATTGGTTTTGGTTATGTAATATACATAACATTGGATTAAAGAAAATACAAGCTGTTTTGGAACTGTATGAGACTCCTGAGAGAGCCTTCCATGAAAGTGAAAAAGGATTAGAGTGTTTAAATATATTAACGGATGAAGATAGGTTTATGATGCATAAAAGTAAGGATTCTGGAAAAATTCAAGAAAACTATGCTAAACTACTGGATAAGGGCATATATTTTGTAACAAAAGAGGACAGTGAATATCCGGATAAATTGCGAAATATTTTTAATCCGCCTTATGCACTATATGTGAAAGGAAATCTTCCAAAGAACCAACTAGGTTCTGTTGCTATTATAGGTGCCAGAAACTGTTCTGAATATGGCAGGGAGGTAAGTAAGTATTTCGCATGTGAATTGGCAAAAGCGGGTCTGCAGATTATCAGTGGATTGGCCAGAGGAATTGATGGATATGCCCACGAAGGAGCACTGGCGGCCCAGGGAAGTACCTATGGAGTATTAGGGTGTGGAATTGACATTTGCTATCCAATCGAAAATTTTTCAATTTACATGGAGATGCAAAAAGAAGGGGGAGTTATATCAGAATATGGAATAGGAGTAAATCCAAAAGCTGGTAATTTTCCAATGAGAAACCGTATTATCAGCGGAATGTCCGATGGAATATTAGTAATAGAAGCAAAAGAAAAAAGCGGTTCTTTGATAACGGTTGATCTAGGTTTGGAACAGGGAAAGAACATTTATGCCTTGCCCGGACGCATTAATGACCGGTTAAGTACAGGCTGTAATAATTTGATAAAAATGGGTGCAAAATTAGTTTTAGAGCCCAAAGATATACTGGAAGATTTCTTTCTAAATTATAAAGAAAATGAAATGGATTCGAAAAAAAACTATAAATTGCTTGAAACCCAAGAAAAAATGGTATATGATAGTTTAAGTTTCTACCCGAAGCATATGAATGAAATTGCTGGAGAAACTAATTTTAGTATATATGAATTATCCGAAATTCTTTTAAGCTTAGAGCTAAAGAATTATATTAAGCAGGTTAGAAAGAATTATTATGTTTATATTCCATAAAAAATGTAATGAAAGCTGCAAAAAATTATAGGGGAGTGAATGATAGTGGCTAAAAATCTAGTAATTGTAGAATCACCGGCAAAGGCGAAAACCATAAAAAAGTTTCTGGGAACCAACTATGAAGTAATGGCTTCCAATGGACATGTTCGTGATTTACCAAAGAGCCAGCTGGGCATAGATGTGAATAATGATTATGAACCCAAATATATAACGATACGTGGTAAAGGAGAATTACTTGCTAAATTACGAAAAGAAGTAAAAAAAGCAAATAAAGTATATTTGGCAACTGACCCGGACCGTGAAGGAGAAGCTATTTCCTGGCATTTGTTTCAAACATTAAAGCTGGATAAGAATAGTACCAGCAGAATTGCTTTTAATGAAATTACTAAGAATGCGGTTAAGAATTCCATAAAGCAAGCCAGAGATATAGATATGAATTTAGTGGATTCTCAACAAACAAGGCGAATTCTTGACCGTATGGTGGGATACAGTATCAGTCCACTGCTATGGGCTAAAGTAAAAAGAGGATTAAGTGCAGGACGTGTACAATCCGTTGCTTTGCGAATTATTTGTGACAGAGAAGAAGAAATTAATGCGTTTGTACCGGAAGAATATTGGAATTTAGAAGCAACTTTTCAGGTAAAAGGTGACAAGCATCCCTTGATTGCCAAGTTTAACGGTAAAGGTAATAATAAAATGGTGATTTCTTCAGAAGAAGAAATGAATCAAATTCTAAAAGATTTAGAAAATGCTTCTTACAAAATAACGGAAATTAAAAAGAGTGAGAGACAGAAGAAAGCGCATCTTCCTTTTACAACCAGTACTTTACAGCAGGAAGCTGCCAAGACTCTTAATTTTTCTACTTCAAAGACAATGAGCCTGGCGCAACAATTATATGAAGGTGTTGACGTAAAAGGCCATGGTACGGTTGGTTTAATTACTTATTTACGTACGGACTCCGTTCGTATCTCAGATGAGGCAGATACTGCTGCAAGAGAATTCATTGGAGAAACCTATGGCAAAGAGTTTATTGCCGGCAAAGAGGAAGGAAAAGAAAGTAAAAAGCGTATACAGGATGCCCATGAAGCTATTCGTCCGACTTATGTTACTTTGACTCCTGTTCTTGTAAAAGAGTCTCTTTCCAGAGATCAATTCCGGTTATACCAGCTTATATGGAAAAGGTTCGTTGCAAGTAGAATGCAGCCGGCTAAGTATGAAACTACTACGGTTAAAATTGACGGCAATGGATACCGATTTTCCACTTCAGCCTCCAAAATAATATTTGAAGGATACATGTCTGTTTATACAACGGATGAGGATCAGGAACAAAATAAGACTTTATTAAAAGATTTAAGTGAAGATTCAGAACTTATTTTAGAAGAGTTAAATAATTCTCAACATTTTACTCAGCCTCCGGCTCATTATACGGAAGCGTCTTTAGTAAAGACTTTGGAGGAATGGGGTATCGGCAGACCAAGTACCTATGCACCAACTATAACCACTATTCTTGCAAGACGGTATGTAGTTAAAGAAAATAAAAATCTCTATGTTACAGAACTGGGCGAAATTGTAAACAACATTATGAAAAAAGCTTTCTCCAGTATTGTAGACGTTAATTTTACTGCAAATTTAGAATCTTTATTAGACAGTGTGGAAGATGGTACTGTGAATTGGAAAACTGTGATTCGTAATTTTTATCCCGATTTAGAAGAAGCGGTTAAATTAGCAGAAAAAGAACTGGAAGAAATTAAAATAGAGGACGAGGAAACAGATGTTATCTGCGAAGAATGCGGAAGAAACATGGTGATAAAGTATGGACCTCACGGTAAATTCCTTGGATGTCCAGGTTTTCCTGACTGTAGAAATACCAAGCCGTATTTGGAGAAGATAGGTATACCTTGCCCGATTTGCGGAAAAGATATAGTTATCCGTAAAACCAAAAAGGGAAGGAAATATTATGGATGTGAAAACAATCCGGAATGTGAATTTATGACATGGCAAAAACCTTCCAAAGAAAAGTGTCCAAAATGTGGTGGCTACATGTTGGAAAAAGGGACAAAATTGGTTTGTAATGACGAAAAATGTGGCTACGTGGCAGTTAATAAGTGAAAATTATGTTGAATCGTATGTATAATTTAGCTAATTTGTATAAATTACGTGAATTGGCTATTGTTTTTCGTAAAAATGTATGTTAATATTGAAATTGTAGCAGAATTTAAAGCCTATAATTTGTTCTCTGCTATGATCTATTGAATTAATTAAGTATTCTTATTAGGTGGGGAGTACTAGGAGGACGTTACATGAGCGTACAGTTGCTAGATAAGACAAGAAAAATTAATAAACTTTTACACAACAATGATTCACAAAAAGTAGTGTTTAATGATATCTGTGAAGTGTTAGGAGAAATTTTAGAATCCAATATTCTTGTAATCAGTAAAAAAGGTAAAGTGTTAGGAATTAAGAATCGTGATGATATTACAGAAATCAAAGAATTAATAAAAGACACTGTTGGCGGTTATATTGATACCTTGCTCAATGAAAGACTATTAAATGTACTTTCAACGAAAGAAAACGTTAATTTATTAACCTTGGGATTTGAATTCGACAATGTGAATGATTACCAGGCAATTATTACACCCATAGATATTGCTGGGGAAAGATTGGGTACATTATTCCTTTATAAAATTAACAGTCAGTATGATATTGATGATATTATTTTAAGTGAATATGGAACTACAGTTGTGGGACTTGAGATGATGCGCTCTGTAAATGAAGAAAGTGCGGAAGAAAACCGAAAGGTTCAGATTGTGAAATCAGCTATCAGCACCTTATCCTTTTCTGAACTTGAGGCTATTACACATATATTTGAAGAATTAGACGGTAATGAAGGAATTTTAGTTGCAAGTAAAATTGCTGACAGAGTAGGAATTACAAGATCAGTAATTGTTAATGCTTTAAGAAAGTTTGAAAGTGCCGGTGTTATTGAGTCCAGATCATCCGGTATGAAGGGTACTTATATAAAAGTGCTCAATGACGTAGTTTTTGAGGAATTAAAGAAATTAAAGAAGTAGTGTGAATTATTGGAATGCATAAGATTTTCACTAGTGCTCCATCTGCAAGCAGACGCGGCATGCAATGGGATATGGTGTGTAAAAGAGTTAATGTATGAAAATTTACATGAAATTAATAAAAACAATACTATAAAAGGTTATGATACAGATATGAAAGGGGTTTATGGGGGTATAACTCATAAACTTCTTTTTTTCGATTTTTTACTACAAGATATGGTATTATTAGCCTATTTTTTAAAATATTCCTTGTCTTTTTGTCGGATTGTATTTATAATATGCTTAAATGAAAGGAGAGGGGTAAAAATGATACAATCAAACGCATTCAACTATGTTAATATACTGGATAAAGCAGCTGATGCAAGCTGGATTAGAAACAAACTAATAACGAATAACCTCGCCAATGTCAGTACACCAAATTATAAAAGAAAAGATATTCAATTTCAGACATATTTAATGCGAGAAATGTCGGGAAAAGGTTCTTTAGATCAAAAAGTGGCAAATGCCAATCTGAAGTCTTTAGATGCTACTGTTTATACTGATCATGCCAATTTGTCTTACCGCTTAGATGGTAATAATGTTGATATTGATACAGAGAATGCATCTCTTACAGAAAATCAGATCAGATATTATACCCTTTTAGATTCTATGACAAAAGAATTTAGCAGAATAAAAACTGTACTTGGTGGTAATTAGGAGGTAAATTATGTCTTACATGAATGGAATGAATATTAGTGCCAGCGGTATGAGTGCGCAAAGATTACGTATGGATATTATATCCCAGAATATTGCTAACGTGAACACTACCAGAGATGAGAACGGACATCCTTATAGACGTCAGACTGTTGTGTTTTCTGAAAAAACACCGGCACCTTTTGCCGGATTTTTAAATAGTGCTACAGGTGCAAGAAACGGAAGCGGAGTGAAAGTAACGCAGATCATCCAAGATAGTAATACTCCCATGAAAATGGTTTATGATCCTTCACATCCGGATGCCAATGAAGAAGGCTATGTAACTTATCCAAATGTAAATACAGTAACAGAAATGACAAATTTAATCGATGCAAGCAGAGCATACGAAGCTAATGTTACTGCATTTAACGCAACTAAGAGCATGGCTTTGAAAGGTTTAGAGATTGGTAAGTGATAAAAAATTATCAAACTAAAGATTAATGCGTATACACTGGGAGATATGCAGGAAAGAGGAAAAAATGGACATATCATCTTTAAATAGTTTATCTGGTCTTAATAACTTATATAAAGAAAATAATAGTTTATCAAAAACGAATCGAAATGAAACCTTTGATAAATTATTTCAATCTGCACTTTCGATGGTTAAAGATACCAACAATTTAACAAATGCTGCAGAACAAGCAGAAATTTCCTACGCATTAGGATTAACCGATAGTACTCATGATCTTCAGGCTGCTCAAGAAAAAGCGAATATTTCTTTGCAATATACAGTTGCTGTAAGAAATAAAGTCTTGGAAGCTTATAAAGAGATTATGAATCTACAATTTTAACTTGATGACTAGGGGAGCAGTGTGATGACAGATAGATTAAAGAAGATACCGATTCAATTAAAAGAACAATGGAATAAGTATTCAAGTAAACAGAAGACAATAATCATAAGTGTAATTGCTGCTGTCTTTTTGGCATTGATAATTTTGTATGTTCTCTTAAGCAGGACGCATTTTAAAACATTGCTTGTTTGTGATACACCAAAAGATGCCAGTAAAGTTGCGGAAATATTAAAAGGAGATGGCATTGATTACAAACTGGGAGAGGACAACGTGACAATTTCAGTTGACGAAAAGAAACATGCGGATGCACTTCTGCTAATAGCAGGAAGTGATGTGCCATCAACCGGCTTTACAATAGAAACACTTATGAAAAATGATCTTAGTACAACAAATAAGGATAGAAACCTTAAAAATCATCTATATTTACAATCTGAGATTAGAAAATATTTAGTCACCATGAAGGGAATAAAAGATGCACAAGTAACTTATGTTCCTGAAGATAATAGTTATAGTGTTCTGAAAGAGAAACAAGATTATCCCGCAAGTGTTGCTTTAACCATAACGGAAGATTTTGAAATCGGAACAGCCGAGACTGTAGCAGAATATGTTGCAGCAGCTATCGGTAATGAAGCTACGGATAAAATAAAAGTAATTGATCAAAATGGTAATTTGCTATTTGGTGGTAAAGAGGATTTGTATTCCGGTAGTGCAAATTCCGTTTTAGAGTATAGAGAAAAGCTTCAGAATACATACAATAACAATATCTACATATTAATGATGAAATTAGGATATGACGATGTCCAGCCTATGTTTAACTGGTCACTTAATATGGATCGGGTAGAGGAATTATTTACGGAACAAATACCTGCAGAAGGTCAGGAGCAAGGCTTATATAAGAATTATTATTCCTATGAGGCAGAAAACACTGCTGGTTATGATGGCGGTATCCCGGGAACCGATTCCAATGATGAACCTTCATACGCTATAGAAGATGGTGCCAATGGTTCCAGTGTTTCTACTTTACAGATTGAATATCTGCCAAGTGAAAGAGTTACTAATACAACATATGAAGTAGGAGCAGTTATTCCGGAAGAATCTTCCGGCAGTATTGTATGCACAAAAGTCGTAACTTACAAAGAAGAGGATTTGAAATTGCAAGGATTGTTAAAGGATACCACCTTTGAAGAATATGTTCTTGCAAATAACGAAAGAAAACAGTTAGATGTGGATGAAGAGGTATATACATTAATCTCATTAGCAACAGGTATAGCACGAGATAAAATTCAAATCTTAGCTTATGAACAGCCGGTATTTATCCCAACACAATCTTCAAACAACTGGCCTTTATATGTACAAATCATTCTTGCAGTTTTAATTATAGCATTATTATTATTTGTAGTATTTAAGGGTACTTCCCCAGTGGAAGTAATAGAATTAGAGCCTGAATTATCTGTAGAACAGCTTTTAGCAACTACCAGAGAAAATCAAACCTTAGATGATATTGAATTCTCTGAAAAATCAGAGACCAAGAAGATGATTGAGAAATTTGTTGATGAGAATCCGGAAGCGGTTGCACAGCTATTAAGAAACTGGCTCACCGACGAATGGAATTAATCTGAAGGAGGATAGCATATGGCTAAGGCAAGTGAATTATCAGGAGTACAAAAAGCTGCAGTGCTATTAATTGCTCTTGGTCCTGAAAAATCGGCCAGAATATTTAAGCATTTAAAAGAAGACGAAATCGAGCAGTTGACACTAGAAATTGCAAATACAAGAAGTGTTTCTCCAGCTACTAAGGAACAAATATTAAATGAATTTTATGAAATATGTTTAGCGCAACAGTATATTACAGAGGGTGGTATTGCTTACGCAAAAGAATTATTGGAAAAAGCACTTGGAGAGGAAAAGGCGAGAAATGTAATTGGCAAGTTAACTGCCTCCTTACAGGTTAGACCTTTTGAATTCGTTCGTAAGGCGGATGCTTCTCAGATGTTAAACTTTATACAGGATGAACATCCTCAGACAATTGCACTTATTTTGTCCTATTTATCATCTGCACAAGCGTCTGCTATTATTTCCTCCCTGCCACCAGATAAGCAGGCTGATGTTGCAAGACGTATTGCACAGATGGATCGTACATCACCGGATGTAATTAAAGAAGTTGAAAGGGTATTAGAACGCAAGCTATCTTCTTTAGTAAATCAAGATTACACAATTGTTGGCGGTGTAGATGCTATTGTTGCAATCCTTAATACAGTAGATAGAGGAACAGAAAAACATATCATGGAAACTCTTGAAATTGAAGATCCTGAATTGGCTGATGAAATTAGAAGAAAAATGTTTGTATTCGAAGATATTCTTTCACTGGATGATAAATCCATTCAAAGAGTTCTTAGAGAAATTGATAATAATGAATTGGCTGTTGCTCTTAAAGGTTCTTCCGAAGAAGTTCAACAGGTTATCTTTAATAACTTGTCAAAACGTCTTGGTACTATGATAAGAGAAGATATGGAATTCATGGGACCTGTACGTTTGAAAGATGTTGAAGAAGCACAGCAGAAGATTGTTAACGTTATTAGAAAATTAGAGGACTCCGCTGAAATAATTATTTCCAGAGGTGGAGGTGACGAGATAATTGTCTAATATTATAAAATCCCAGTTTGTTTATATTCATCAAAATGAAAAGAAAGTAATCGATACCAATCAATTATGTGAGAAAATCTTTTTAAATCGATTTACAGCAGAACCGGATGAATATGAAGTACAGGATGAATTAGCGGCAACAGAAGATAGTTTTTTTAAAGAAGGAATAAAAGCCACTGTAGTTGAAACAAGAATTACAGAGGAAGAAGAGAAGTTTGCTAACCAGCAGAGAGAAGATATTATAGCAGGGGCAAGGCAGGAAGCGGCTGATATTATAGCCGCGGCTGAAGAAGAAGCAAAAAAAATGCGGGATTCTTTATATGAGGAAGCTTGTCAAAAGGGTTACAAGGAAGGGTTTGAAAAAGGTAAAGCAGCAGTAGAAGATTCAAAAAAAGAATTGGATATCTTAATTCAGAAGCAAAAAGAGGATTACCAAAAACAAATAGAAACCTTAGAGCCCGAATTTGTAAAACTCATGTGCGGTTATATTGAGAAAATCACAGGAATTATAGTAGAAGATAAGGAAGAAATTATCTTACATCTGATACACAATGCATTAATCCACGGAGACAGGAGTAAGAATTATTCTGTTAAAACTTCAAAGGATGATTACGATTTGGTATTATCTAAAAAAGAAGAGATATATGATTGCGTCGGGGAAGATGCTGTTATAGAAATTATTATGGATAATGAATTATCTAAAAATCAATGTTTCATAGAAACGGACAATCGAGTGATTCAATGCAGCTTAGACGTGGAGCTTAACAGCTTAATAGAAGATTTGAAGATTCTTTCCCATTGCTAAAATATAGAATGACTTAAAGATAATCCTGGCGGCTAAACAGACAGCAAAGTGATTGAATAGATAGCCGTGGAAATAATCTGAGAAAGTTTGGTACATATAATGATGACTGTTGATTTTGAAAAGTATAGAAAATTACTTGATAAAAATTATGAAAAAGCACTTGGAAAAGTTGTTAAAGTAGTAGGTTTAACCGTTGAATCCATAGGACCCAATGCTAACTTAAATGACCTATGCTATATCGTTTCGGGTGACAGAACTCAGACGGTCATGGCAGAAGTAGTAGGCTTTAGAGAAGATAGAATTCTATTGATGCCCTACGGAAACGTAGAAGGTATCGGTATTGGAAGCACAGTGGAATCAACTATGGCACCACTTAAGGTGCCGGTTGGAGAGGAACTGCTGGGGAAGACTTTAGATGGTTTAGGTAATCCTATTGATGAGTGTGAATTGGATTTTCAGGAGTATTATTCGGTCTTGGCCGCTCCTCCCGATCCTATGAAACGTAAATTAATCGATCAGGTTCTGCCTTTAGGAGTAAAAGCGGTTGATGGAATGATTACTGTGGGCAAAGGACAAAGAATTGGTATCTTTGCCGGCAGTGGTGTAGGAAAAAGTACATTATTAGGTATGTTTGCAAGGAATACCAAAGCAGATATTAATGTTATCGCTCTTATTGGTGAACGTGGCAGGGAAGTTCGGGAATTTATTGAACGAGATTTAGGGGAAGAGGGTATGAAACGGTCTGTTGTAGTAGTTGCTACTTCGGATAAACCTGCCCTGATACGTAAAAAAGCAGCCCAGACAGCCACAGCAATTGCAGAATATTTCAGAGATAAGGGAAAAGACGTCTTATTAATGATGGATTCTCTTACCCGTTTTTCCATGGCCCAAAGAGAGATTGGCTTGGCTTCTGGAGAACCGCCGGTAACAAGAGGCTATCCTCCCAGTGTATATTCAGAGATGCCAAAACTTTTAGAACGGGCAGGATATGCAGAGACTGGTTCTATTACAGGATTATATACCGTTCTTGTGGATGGTGATGACTTTAATGAGCCGATTACCGATACAGCAAGAGGTATTCTAGATGGACATATTATGCTGACACGTAAGATGGCTAATAAGAATCATTATCCTGCCATTGATGTATTACAAAGTATCTCCCGTGTTATGTCCTCCATTGTTACAAAAGAACACAAGGAGGTTTCGGGAAAGCTTAAGATGGTATTAGCTACTTACAATGAAGCAGAAGATTTAATTAACATCGGTGCATATAAAAATGGTTCCAATAAGAGCATAGATTATGCCATTTCCAAAATAGAAGCAGTAAATGATTTTTTACGGCAGCGAGTAGACGAAAAGTTAGATTTTAATCAGGTTGTTGAGCAATTGGAAAACATATTTGCTGAATAGGTGTAGGTAGAGAGAGTATATCCCTTCTACCGGAGATTTGTACTACACACAAATTCTCCAGACTTTAAAAGGAGTATGGCTGTATAGATGACCAAATTTGTTTATAAAATGGAAAGCATTTTGCAAATTAAATACAAAATGGAAGAACAAGCAAAAACTGCTTATGGAAATGCTCACGCGAAACTAATAAATGAACAGAAAAAATTAGAGGAGTTAATGAACAAAAGGCAGTATTATGAAGACGAATTAACTAGTCTGATGCATTCAAAATTAAAACTATTAGATATTAAACAGTGTGAGAACAACATTGAAATTATGAAGTATTATATCAAACTTCAGCAGATAGAAGTAAAGAAAGCGGAACAGCAGCTGGAAGCAGCCAGAGTTCGTTTAAACAATGCAATGGTTGAGAGAAAAACACATGAAAACCTGAAAGAAAAAGCATTTGAAGCTTTCATGCTGGAATATGAGGCTGAACAACGGAAAGAAATAGATGAATTGGTCAGCTTTAAATATAATAATCCTACCGATGACCAGGAGGAAGGTAATGGCTAAAAAAAATAAGAAAGATCGTATCGATACAACTAATAAAAAAGGTACGGTAAAAGGAAAAGTTTTTGCAATACTCCTTATATTACTTATTGTTTTCGTTTGGTTAGCTATTTTTGCTTTATTAATAAAATTAGATGTTGGAGGATTCGGAAGTTCTATACTCCGTCCTTTGATTAAAGATGTTCCTATTATTAATAAGGTATTACCGGATGTATCCGATGAACAATTAGCTTACGAGAATGACTATCCATATAAATCATTAAAAGATGCTATAGAACGTATCAAAGAACTGGAATTAGAACTAGAAAATTTATCAGATAATGATACAGATAGTACAGGTAAGATTAAGGAATTAGAGGCAGAGATTTCGAGACTGAAAGTTTTTGAAGAAAACCAGCTGGCATTCGAAGAAAGACAGAAAGCCTTTGATACAGAAGTAGTATTTGGTGAAAATGCTCCCAGTATTGAAGAATATAAGAAGTATTATGAAAGCATTAATCCAACACATGCGGAAGAAATATACAGACAAGTAGTAGAACAAGGACAGATATCTAAGTCCATTCAGGAAAAAGCAGATATATACAAAAAGATGAAACCAAAAGCTGCTGCACAAATACTGGAGACTATGACTGCAGATATTGACTTGGTAGCGCAAATGCTTCTTAGCATGAGCCCTTCTGAAAGTTCTGCCATTTTAGCAGAGATGGATTCTACAGCTGCTGCTAAGATAACAAAGAAAATGTTTGATTTAGGGCAGGTAAATGAATGACTTAATATGGTAACCATTCACGTGGCTCCATTTAAGTATATACAAAAGTTTTAAAATACTAAGAGAAAGGAGGGAACAAAGGATGGTAGCACAGGGCGTTCAGTCAGTGTCTGTTAGAACCAATAGTTTAAAGTCTGTTAGCGGTAAGAAAAGTACTGAAAATTCTGCATTTGATAGTATTATTAATGATAACTTAAAATCCAATGACATAGCTAAAAGTATGGTATCTCAGAAACAACAGAAAAAGAATCTGCCAGACTATATTGGGTATTCAAAAGAATCTGCCAATACACAAAAAGCTAATGGAGAGCTGGATAAAACAAGGAATCAAAATACAGTAAAAACCGAAACAGCAAAAACGCCGAAATTGATTAATGATTCTACTGCAGAAACCGAAGCTGCTAAAGCTTTAAAAGAATTAGAAAATACTGTGAAAAAAGCTCTAAAGCTGACAGATGAGGAATATGCAGAAGCTATGGGGGTTCTTGGACTAACTGCGGTGGATTTATTAAACCTTGAGAATTTAAAACAATTATTATTAACAGTAAATGGAGCAGAAGACATTACTGAAGTTTTAACCAACGAGACTTTAGCAAATTCAATGGAAAATTTATTATTAGAGGTTAATAAGTTTTTGGAATCAAATGAAGAATTATTAAGAGAATTACAACCGGAGATTTTGGATACGGATTCTATGGAAGGTTTGATACAGCAAGGGGATATACAAAAGGCAATCGATGCGGATAATTTAGCAACTGAGAATACTAACCGAAGTCAAGAATCGAAAGAAGCAATTTCTGGTATGCATAGGGATGCTTTTGAAGTAGTAGTGGAGAAAAAAGAAAATTCTACTGCCGGATTAGAAAGTGGTAAACCTGAAGAGGTTATGAATTCTCTATCTTCTGGCACACAAAGTTTAAGTAATAGTAAAGACGGAGAGTTAAGTTCCACTAATTCGAATCTTTTAGATGAAAGTGAAATACAAGATGATTCCGTTGGATTAGAAGGTAATTCCAAAGACAGCGAATTAAAGTTTGAACCGCTAAATGATATGAATTCCTTTATTAACAATTTGGCTGCTGCTATAGGCGAAGAATATGTTGATGGGGAACAGGTAACTGGCACGAGTACCATACATGACGTTGCCAATCAAATTCTGGAGCAGTTAAAGGTAAGCATAAAACCAGATGTTACTTCTATGGAATTACAGTTGAACCCGGAACATTTGGGTAAAGTAGCACTGACCATTGCATCCAAAGACGGAAGTTTAACAGCGCAATTTACGGCACAAACTGAAATGGCAAGAGAAGCCATTGAAAGCCAGATGCATGTATTGCTTGAAAACTTAAATAATCAGGGATTAAAAGTGGAATCAATTGAAGTTGCTGTTTCCAACTTTACATTTGATGAAAGTAATCAGGCTGCTAAAGGTGAGGAACAACAAAGTGGTTCACGAGACAGAAATCATTTTAGAAGTGATGAAGAAATATTGGGTAATACGGAAAGTGTATCAGAACTAAACGGTATTGTTTCAGAAGTTTTAGGGCAAAACGGAAGTATAATCGATTACACCACATAATGGAAAACGATAATGAGAAAGGAGGAAACTATGAGTGAATTAATAAAATCGGTTAGTAGCGGCGTGGTTGAGCAAAGAAAAGACACCACGGATAATACAGGAACCTCAGCTCTTGGAAAAGATGCGTTTTTAAAATTACTGGTTACACAGATGAAGTATCAGGATCCATTAAACCCTAATACCGATACGGAGTTTGTGGCACAATTAGCAACTTTTTCACAATTAGAGCAATTACAAAACCTTGGACAGACTTCAACCAACGCACAGGCCTTTAGCCTTGTGGGCAAGGATGTAGTAGTAAAAACCACCAATTCATCTGGTGAGATAATATATAAGCAGGGTAAAGTAGATTATGTTAATATTACTAAGGGTAAAGTACAATTATCCATTAATGGAAATAATTATGCCATGGATGATTTATATCAGGTAATTGACAGTTATTTTCTTATTCTACAAGATATACCTAACATTCTGCAAAAGATTGATCTGGAGTTTGACAGAGATCTCCCAGAAGATGTTACCTTCCAGGTAAATATGGGTAAAGGTGATTATGTCGCTGATGATGTGGCAATCGTAATCAAAGGAAAGGTAATAGAAGAAAAATATATTAAAGTAGAAGGCAACAAGATTACTATTAGTAAAGAGGGATTGGCTGAGTTTGAACCTGGTGTCTATAATGCAACAATAGTATTCAATGACCCTCTTTATACAACAGTTGCAGATAAAATCACTATTAATGTAAAAGGAACTCCAAGCGATCCAGATGAACCTAAAGATCCAGATGAGCCCAAAGATCCAGATGAACCGAAAGAACCAGAGGAGACTTAAACTGCGTATGCATATTGAAGGCACTAAAGCCCAGGAAAAGAGGATAGCATGAATCAAATTTCCAAAACAAATTTCTCTTCCATAGAGCAGATGACCGGGCAATTCTTAAAAACTGGAAGTGCTGCAGTAAAACAACCCCAGACAGGCAGAGCATCTTTCCATGAAATGCTGTTAGAACAACAATCTCTTGCGAAACAGGAGTCTTTGAAGTTTTCTAAGCATGCCAATGAAAGACTGGCTAGCAGAAATATTGATTTATCACAGGCTCAATTAAATAGATTGGAAACTGGTGCAAAGAAAGCCGGGGAGAAGGGAATTCAAGAATCATTAGTAATGATTGACGATATTGCATTTATAGTGAATATTAAAAACAATACTGTAATAACAGCAGTAAATGACAGTGATGAAAAAATATTTACTAATATAGATGGTGCTGTGATTGCTTAATGCCGGACCGAATGGAAGCATATTATCCTTGAACGCCAGATAGGATAAATAATACAATAGCAGAACGGCAAATATCCCAATTATACATAGAAAAATAGTTCCAAAAAAGTACTTAAGAATACGTAAATTGGAGGAAATACAATTATGATGAGATCATTATACTCTGGTGTATCCGGACTTAGAGTTCACCAGACAAAGATGGATGTTATAGGTAATAATATTGCAAACGTAAATACAATTGGTTTTAAATCAAGTACAGTAAACTTTTCTGATATATTTTATCAAACAACACAAAGCGCAACAGGTCCCAATGCTGAAACTGGAGCTGCTGGCCAGAATGCTATGCAGATTGGTCTTGGTTCAACAGTAGCTTCTATTAAAGCCTCTATTACACAGCATGGTGGTGCTCAAAGAACAGATGATCCTTTTGATATTATGATTTCGGGAGATTCATTCTTTATTGTAAACAGCGGTGGTACTAATTATTTTACAAAAGCAGGTGCTTTTGATATAGATGGTGCAGGAACCTTATGTACTCCTTCTGGAGCAAAAGTTATGGGATGGCAGGTAGATCCAAAAGATGAGAAAAGAATCTTATCAGGGACTGTTTCAGAACTTAACCTAAGATCTCCTGAAAATCTGTATTCAGAGCCGGAAGCAACTACAGCAGCACATATATTCGGTAATATTGATAATAAAGATCCACAGGTAGCAAGCACCGGTTCAGGGAAAAATGTAACCGTTGAGTTTTATGATAGTTTAGGACATACTTATAAGGCGAGTTACAACATTAAACAAAGCTCGGCAACTAATACCGATAATTATACTGTAGCATTAACAGATGTTACAGATTCGGAAGGTAAGTCCATATTCGTTGATTTTGATGCTACGAATAATAAATATGTGTTAAAAAGTCCACTTCCTACAGTTAATTTTGGTTCAGCAGGTACTGTGGCTGTTGATGATAAAACCGGTAAAGTTACAATAACTGGGGCTTCCACTACGTTGGAAATGGATGGAGTAACCGGAAAGTTTAAAAGCGTTGCCGCTACGGCAGGAAAGACTTCAGTAGGATTAAAAGTGGGTACATCACCAGATCCATTTAAAGAGGTTTCTATAGACTTTTCAACTATCACTATGTTTTCTGCAAGTAATTCCTCATCTCTGGAATCTGCAAAAGGTGATTTAAATGGCCTAGGCGCTGGTAAAAAAGTAGGTAATATGAATGGTATCAGCATTGATACTTCCGGTAAAATCTACGGTAAGTATGACAATGGTGACAGCCGTTTATTAGGACAAATTGCAGTTGCATCCTTTGCTAATCCAGCAGGTCTTGAAGCAGTTGGTGATAATATGTTTGCACAAACTCTTAACTCAGGTTCATTTGATGGAATTGGTCATGATGTAAGTCTTGATGGCGGTAAATTTACAACTGGTGTACTTGAAATGTCAAACGTAGATTTATCACAGCAATTTACGGATATGATTACAACCCAAAGAGGCTTCCAGGCAAATTCAAGAATTATAACAACTTCAGATAGTTTATTGGAAGAGTTAGTTAACTTAAAACGATAAGTAAATTTATAAATTAATATTATTTTAATATAGAAGAAATTCTTTAGAAATGATAGGTAAAAGAATATAGTTTAATTAGGTTGGTTAAGAAATGATAATCGGTGGCAGGAAAACTGCCACCGGAATAAAAAATTGAGTATGTTTTTATGTCTCAATAATAACTGCAACATATTTTAATGCGTAAAAAGCACATAATGTAAATACTAAAACGCGGATGGGAGATAAATATGATTAATGTTACGAAGATGAATAATGTGAATATTACAATTAACGATGATTTGATTGAAGTGATTGAGGAGACTCCGGATACTGTAATTACTCTAACTACCGGTAAAAAATTAATAATAAAGGAGAGTAGGGAAGAAGTAATTGAGTTGGCTAAAAAATATAAGAAGGAGTTGTATCGACAAGAAAATTAATATTATTATATAATATTTTATATAAATCAAAAGAGAAAAGAATAATTCATTTTTATAAAAAATATAAGTACAAAAGACTAAGTTAGGTAGGTGACTATTTTGAATATCGCGTCATTATTAGGAATAGTAAGTGGTTTTGCTTTAATGGTATTTGGTATTGTATTTGTAATGACAACAAAAAGCTTAGACATGTCATTATTAACAAACTTTTGGGATATTCCTTCTATATTAATTACATTTGGTGGTTCCTTTACAACGTTAATGACTATGGAACCAAGTTTAAGATCCTATATTGAGAAACTATCTTCTTTTCGTTTAATCTTTAAGAATCTTCCCTCTAACGAAATGGAGACGATTCAGAATATTATAGCTTTATCCAATGTTGCAAGAAAAGAAGGACTTTTGGCACTGGAAGAAACAGCTAATGGAATTGAAGATGAATTCTTAAAAAAAGGTATTTTATTAATTGTAGACGGTACCGATCCGGAATTGGTTCGAAGCATTTTAGAAACCGAATTAAACTGCATTGAAGGAAGACACAATGATGTAATCGGTTTCTGGGATAAGTTATCAGCTATGGGTCCTGCCTGGGGTATGATAGGTACATTAATCGGTCTTATAAACATGTTAAAAGACTTAAATGATGTGGCAACTATTGGACCTAATATGGCTGTTGCTTTAGTAACAACCTTTTATGGTTCCGTATTGGCTAACTGGATATGTATCCCTGTTCTTAATAAGCTAAGAATTAAGAATGCCGGGGAAATCATGATGAAAGAAGTAGTTGTAGAAGGTCTTCTTTCCATACAGGCCGGTGAAAATCCTAGAGTTATTGAAGAAAAATTAAAATCTTTCTTAAAACCAGCAGTTCGTTCAGAATATGAACTAAATGAAGGCGGTGAAGAGAATGCCTAGACAAAAGAAGAGCGAAGAACCAAGCGCAGGAGCTCCCTGGCTGAATACATTCGCGGATTTAATGAATCTTTTGCTTTGCTTTTTCGTTTTACTATTTGCTTCCTCTAATATAGACGCAGAGAAATATGAGCAAATTGCGGCTTCTTTATCAAATAATTTCAGTATACTTCAAGGCGGAGGATCTGCCATAAAGGAAGGTCAGTTAATTTCTACTGGTATAAAACAAATGGACAACCTTGGTGAGTATGAAGATACCATGGGAGAAGCGTCCAAAGAAACTGGTGGAAATTCAGACTCAACGAATGAGTTAGATATGAAACTACTGGAAGAAAAAAAGGAAGTTTCGGAAACTATGTATGATGAGTTGGCCGATTTATCTGAAAAATATAAAGTCAATGACGATATGGAAATCAGTATTGATCCCAATTTTAATTATGTAAAATTATCATTGAGTGGTTCCATATTATTTGACTCCGGCGAAGCAAAAATTAAGGCAGATGCATTACAGTTATTTAGTAAAGTCGGTGATATATTAAAAGTTTATGACGATTACAAAATTGAACTGGAAGGCCATACAGATAATGTTCCTATTCGTAATAGTAAATATGAAAGTAATAATTGGTTATCATCAGCTAGAGCACTAAATGCAGCCACCTACCTGATTGAGAAAAAGGGATTAAGCCCTGCGACTTTAAGCTGGACAGGCAGAGGAGAATATGATCCGGTGGCAAGCAATTCCACAGAGGAAGGCAGAGCCAAAAACCGTCGTGTTGAAATTAAAATATATAACGATGTTGGACAATAATACATGTTTATAAAAAGGCAAAAAAACTATAACGTAATAAGAGCATGAATGTATTGTGAGCAAGGTCAAACGCTTTGCTAGAAAAAACGAAAGCTAGGAAAGGCACGGTATACCAATGAAAAAGAACATGTTATCTATTATTATCTTAGCAGTAGGTATTTTAAATGTTATATTAGGAGCAGTTATCGTTTTTGCAGTCGTACCTACCGCAACCCGTACTAACAATTTGATTTCTAAAGTAGCCTCTGTGGTTGATTTAGAGCTGGAATCTAAGGATAATTCGAAAAATCAAGTTAAGATTGAAGATATAGAAAATTATTCAATAGATGATATAACGATTACCTTAAAAAGAAACGAAAATGATTCAAAAAATCATTACGCTTTAGTATCTTCTGTATCCATATCCATTAATAAGAAATCAACAGATTACACTAAATTAAAGCCTATAATAGAGACAGGCCAAAGCACTATCAAAGAAATCATATCAGATGAATTCTCAAAATATACAGTAGATGCTGTTATGGATAATAAAGAAGCTATTAAATCAGAAATCCTAAGAAGATTACAAGAAGAAATATACAATTCTGATTTTATTGTCGGATTATCTTTAGGGGAAACCCTCGTAGAATAAAATATTTTGATGATTTTATGGAAAAAGTATGATATTATAATTACTAGAAAGAACTTGGGAGGTAGTGATAATGGGTGATGTCTTATCTCAAAACGAGATAGATAACCTACTAAAGGCAATAAACAGCGGTGAACTGGACGCAGATGATATGAAAGACAGTGGTGAAAAGCAAATTAAGAATTATGACTTTGCAAGACCATCCAAGTTTTCTAAAGAACATTTAAGAACCTTAGAAAATATATTTGAGCATTACGGAAGATTACTTTCAACCCATTTACCCGGCTACGTAAGGAAAAATGTTCAAGTTGAAGTGATGAATTCGGAAGCTGTTACATATTCAGAGTTTACCAATGCATTATCTAATCCGGTTTTATTAGGAATCATTGATTTTGCGCCTTTAGAAGGAAATATTATTATTGAATTAGCTGATAATCTAGGTTATGCCATTGTAGACAGAATGCTTGGCGGTGGTGGTAATCCACTGGAAAAAGCAAGAGAGTTTACTGAGATAGAGTTAACGATTATTGAAAGACTTTTTAATTTATTTACGTCTTTACTAAGCGAACCGTGGAGTAATGTGGTGGAAGTAGAACCTAGATTAATAAGAATTGAAACCAACTCTCAATTTGCCCAGATTATAGCGCCTAGCGAAATGACATCCATCGTTACTATGAACATAAAGATTGGTAATGTGGAAGGAATGATGAATGTTTGTCTTCCTTATGTTTGCCTTGAAAGTGTGATTGATAAGTTAAATACTAAATTCTGGTTTTCCACAATGCAGACAAAGGATGATAAAACCTATAGAGATTTCATTGAAGTTGCCATATCCAGAGCAAGGGTTCCAATCAGAGCGGTTCTTGGTAAGAGTACTATTTCGGTGAATGATTTTATGGGCCTACAATGCGGTGATATTATCAAGCTTAATACAAAACTTGAGGATGAGTTAAATGTTTATGTTGGAAACATAAACAAGTTTTCAGCTCTACCAGGAGCTGCTTCAGACTCCTATGCAGTTAAAATTTCATCAATTATAAGAGAGGAGTAGAATTTATGGATGGAATGTTATCTCAGGAAGAGATTAATGCATTACTAAACGGCATGAGTTCTTCTGATGATAGTGATAAAAAAGTAAATACACAAGCAGATTCCTTAACAGATGCTGAGAAAGATGCAATTGGGGAAATATCTAATATTAGCATGGGGACGGCAGCAACCACTTTATCTTCTTTGGTAAATCAAAAGGTTGTTATAACAACACCTGTTGTGTCCTATGCAACTTGGAGTGATTTAGCAGATACCTATGACAGACCTTGTGTTTTCATACAAATTTATTATAAAGATGGTCTGGATGGGAACAATATTCTGATTTTAAAGGAAAGAGATGTTAAAATCATTACTGACTTAATGATGGGTGGAGATGGCACAAATACAGATGGTGATTTATCAGAATTACATTTAAGTGCAATCAGTGAAGCGATGAATCAAATGATGGGTTCTGCTTCCACTTCAATATCTTCTCTATTAGAAAAGAGAGTGGACATCAGTCCGCCAGAGGCTAAGATTGTGGATCTAAATGACACCATCGACGCTGAAGATGTTGCTCCATTTTTAAAGAATTTATTCGTAAAAGTAGCTTTTAAGATGGAAATTGGTGACCTTGTTGATAGTGAATTAATGCAGTTATACCCATTTGACTTTGCAAGGGATATATATAATAAGTTTGTAAAGGACAAGCAGCCGAATAACGAAAATAAGGCGGTGCAAACATCATCTGTAACTGCAAATGTAACTCAAGATGATGATGCAGGGATGAATATAGAACAAATGATGCAGCCAGATCAAGGAACACCAACAACGCAAAATATGCAAGGCATGCAGAATATAACTAGGGGAGTGAATAATATGATGCCAATGATGCAAGATGTGAATGTTCAACCGGCACAGTTTCAGCCATTTACTGCAGGTGTGGCGCCAGTGGTTCAACCGGAGAATATTAACCTTTTAATGGATGTTCCATTAGAGGTGACCGTAGAACTTGGTAGAACAAGTAAATCTATAAAAGATATACTTGATTTTACACCTGGTACAATTATTGAGTTAAATAAACTTGCAGGTGAACCTATTGATGTTTTAGTAAATGGAAAATTTGTAGCTAAAGGTGAAGTAGTGGTAATTGAAGATTCCTTTGGTATAAGAGTGACAGAGATTATTAAATAAATTACAAAATTAATAGGATAGGAGATTTAAAAATGGCAAAGAGTATTTTAATTTGTGATGATGCTGCTTTTATGAGAATGATGATTAAGGATATTTTAACAAAGAATGGTTACACCATCGCAGGGGAAGCTGAAAATGGTGTAAAGGCAGTTGAAAAATATACAGAAACAAAACCGGACTTAGTTATGATGGATATTACAATGCCGGAAATGGATGGTATCCAGGCATTAAAGAAAATAAAAGCAACAGATCCAAGTGCGAATATTATTATGTGTTCTGCAATGGGACAACAGGCAATGGTTATAGAATCTATTCAGTCAGGAGCAAAAGACTTCATAGTAAAGCCTTTCCAGGCAGATAGAGTTCTTGAAGCAGTAAAAAAAGCGGTTGGTTAAAATGGGTATATTATCAACAAGAACATCGGAATTGTCCAGTGGATGGCAATTAGTAGGTGTATTCATACTATTTATATTTATTCTAGGAGCCACTTATTTGACCACCAAAATTGTGGGTGGGGTTAAATTAAATCAAACAAAAAACAGTAACTTTCATGTGATTGAAACTTATAGAATAACCCAGAATAAATATTTACAGTTAGTAAAAGTGGGAACCAGATATATTGTTTTAGCAATTAGTAAGGATAATGTGAATTTTATCACTGAATTAGAAGAAGATGAAATTTTAAACTTAGACCAAATGGTTCATAGTAAAATGAGCTTTTCAGATGTTATGTCAAAGATTACGAACCGGCAAAACAATATCTTTTCCCCAAATATAAAACACAATCCTGAGAATCAGCAATATGATGATGCTTCTCAAGATAATAAAAATAACTAGTAAAGGTTGGTATTCATGAGTACATATATAAAAAAGCAATTAAGAAACGCGACAAAAATTAGTGGAATCTTATTTGTTGTGTTATGTATATTAACCTTTATTTTTATTGCACCAATGAAGGTATCTGCTACGAATATTAATGATAACAGGTCAACAGAAACTACCAATAAAAAGGACACTGCTAAAGAAGATGATGGGGCAGTAGATATTACAGGTGCAATTGGACCTTTTCAATTTAATCTTGATACAGGTTCAGAAAGTAATGGGTTATCAGCAACACTACAGATTTTACTGTTATTAACGATTATTTCATTAGCACCTGCTATATTGATTATGGTAACATCCTTTACCCGTATTCTGATTGTTATGCATTTTGTTAGGTCTGCGTTAGGAACACAAACCACACCGCCAAATCAAGTACTTATAGGACTGGCATTATTCCTTACCATATTTATTATGTCACCGGTGTTTACACAGATTAATAATAAAGCGATACAGCCGTTACAGCGGGAGGAAATTACAACCGAAGAAGCTATTGACGCGGGTATAGAACCACTTCGTGATTTTATGTTGAAACAGGTAAAACCCAAAGATTTAAAATTATTTATGGATATTGCAGAAATTGGTCCTGTTGACGATTTTAAAGAAATACCAATAACGGTTTTAATTCCTTCTTTTATTATCAGTGAATTAAGAATCGCATTTATTATAGGTTTCTTAATCTACATACCATTTATTGTAATTGATATGGTTGTGGCTTCCACACTAATGTCTATGGGTATGATGATGCTTCCTCCAACTACTATATCTATGCCATTTAAAATACTATTATTTATATTAATAGATGGATGGGGATTAATTATTGGAGAGTTGGTAAAGACCTTCTATTAACTTACATAAATATAATCAGTTGTATGAAATGTTTATATAACTAGAAAATAGCACAATAAATAATTTACATTAAAAAAGACTAAGGTAGGATAGCGGTTATTGAAGTTAAGTAAAATCAATAAGCGAAACCTATATTTAAAAGTACCATATGTAACAGGGAGGTTTTTCATGAATGAAAATATTATAATAGATATTGCTAGGGGTACGTTGTGGCTTATTATAAAAGCATCAGCACCTATGTTAATTGCCTCCTTAGTTATCGGTCTAATAATTAGCATACTGCAAACTGTAACTTCCATTCAAGAACAAACCCTCACATTTGTTCCTAAACTGATTGCTGTATTCTTAATATTAATGCTTTTTGGAAATTGGATTCTTACGGAAGTGAAGGATTTTGCAATTAATTTGATTACGAATTTCAGTTACTATATTCAGAACCTATGACAGTTCAAGCAGATCATTTAGAAGCTTTTTTGCTGATACTAGTGAGGATAACAGCATTTATCTATGTAGCACCATTTTTTAATTTAAAAAACGTGCCTCGAAAAGTGAAAGCAGGTTTTTCGTTTTTCTTTGCCTTAGTATTATATGAGGTAGTTCCAATACCTGATTTAGCTTACCAAGGGGTAATTGGATTTGCAGGTTTATTAATTAGTGAAGCTTTAGTTGGTATTATACTAGGATTTTTCACTAATATTTGTTACTATATTTTGGCATTCGCAGGACAAATGATGGATATGGAAATTGGTTTTGCTATGGTTAATGAATTTGATCCGGTTTCTAATATTCAGACTACCATCACCAGTAATTATTATTCTTATATAGTAATGTTAATTATGATGGTGACAAATCTACATCATTATTTAATCATTGCATTTGCCGATGCTTTTAAGATTGTTCCGATAGGAGGGGCACATTTTAGTCCCAATCTATACTTACTGATGGTTGAGTTTATAAAGGAATATTTTATTATTGGATTTCGGATTATTTTGCCTGTCTTTGCGGCTACGTTAATTTTGAATGTCATTTTAGCAATACTGGCTAAAGTTGCACCCCAAATGAATATGTTTGTTATTGGTATTCAGCTTAAAATATTTGTGGGATTAGCTGTTTTGTTCCTGGTTGTAGGCTTGACACCCAGAGTGGCAGAGTTTATTTTTGATGAAATGATTTTTATGATGCGTTCTGCCATAGAAGGATTACGTTAATTATGTTTTGAAATATTCAGAGATTCCGCTACATAGCTTTATTATTAAAAAATAGATTAAAATAAGATATGAATTGGAGAAGTTATGATGGACAGTAATTTGAAATCATTATACCAATGGGGCAATCGTACATATCATCATAATTTATCATCAAGACATAGCTTCTCTTACAATCTGCAATTTTTTGCAAAAGATGGTCCGGGCGGAGAAAAAACAGAAGCAGCTACACCGAAGAAATTAACCGATGCCAGGAAAGAGGGACAGGTTGCAAAAAGTGTAGAATTAGTTACGGCTGCTTCTTTGATTGCCTTGTTTTATTCCATAAAGATGTTTATAGGCTATATTGGAAAAGGATTTTTTGATACTTTTAATCTGGTATACGGGAATATTGACAAGATATCAGGTGAAGAATTCAATACGGTTACTGCAACTTTGCTTTTAAGGGAGTCTATTCTGACCATATTAAAAATATGTCTTCCCCTTTTTATTGCGGCTTTTGTTGTAACCTTTGCAGTGGACCTGGTTCAGGTGAAATGGAAAGTCTCGGGAAAACTGTTGCAACCAAAGTTTAGTAAAATAAACCCAATTAAGGGGTTTAGCAAAATTTTTTCAAAGGAAAAAATAGTAGAATTAATTAAATCTGTTTTAAAAATTTTTGTTATTGCTTATTTGGCTTTTGATGCCTTAAAAGATTATAGTACTACGTTTTTAAAATTATATGAAATGGATTTGGAACAAGCCATTGTTTTAATTGGTTCTATTGTTATTGATTTAGGTCTTAATATCAGTATGCTATTTTTGATAATCGGACTTGCAGATTATTTCTACCAAAAGTTTAAATTTAAAAGAGACATGATGATGACTAAACAAGAAATAAAAGATGAGTATAAACAAACAGAAGGGGATCCCCAGATTAAAAGCCGTATTAAAAGTAAGATGAGGGAGGCTTCCCAAAGAAGAATGATGCAGCGCTTGCCGGAAGCGGACGTAGTTATTACAAACCCAACACATTTTGCGGCAGCCATAAAATATGATAAAGATGCGGCAGAAGCGCCTATTCTATTGGCGAAAGGTGCTGACTTTCTAGCCGAAAGAATCAAAACTGTTGCGAGAGAGAACGAGATTGAGATTGTGGAGAATAAACCGCTTGCAAGAATGTTGTATTATAATGTTGAAGTTGGAAATGAAATTCCACCGGAGCTGTATCAGATGACAGCAGAGGTTTTAGCATATGTGTATAGTTTAAAAGGGGGTAGTCACAAATGAAAAAAACCGATTTAGCTATTGGTTTATATATATTGGCAGCAATTGTATTTCTAATCGTACCATTGCCTTCTATTATATTGGATGTTTTGTTGGCATTTAATTTAGCAGTATCAATGGTTATTTTATTTAATGCTTTATTTTCAAGGGAAGTATTAAATATGTCTACTTTCCCCACTATTCTATTATTTACTACGGTATTTCGTATTTCTTTAAATGTTTCTTCCACAAAATTAATTCTTAAAAATGGTAATCCGGGTAACGTTGTAAGAACCTTCGGAGAATTCGTAGGTGGCGGAGATGCAGTCTTAGGTATTATAGTATTTATAATCTTGCTGTTAGTGCAATTTATGGTTATTAACAAAGGTTCTGAAAGAGTTGCGGAAGTAACTGCAAGATTCACACTGGATGCGATGCCTGGTAAGCAGATGGCTATAGATGCAGACTTAAATACAGGTGCAATCAATGATACACAGGCCCGTGAACGAAGAGAAAAGATTCAGGAAGAATCAAACTTCTTTGGTTCTATGGACGGTGCTACCAAGTATGTAAAAGGTGATGCCATTGCCGGACTTATAATTACCATCATTAATTTAGCTGGTGGTATGATTATGGAAATGACGAGAAATGGAACAGCTGCTGGTGAAGCATTTAGTATGTATTCCCTACTTACTATTGGTAATGGTTTAGTAAACCAGATTCCATCTTTAATGATTTCTTTGGCAACCGGTATTCTGGTAACCAAGGTATCTAAAGATGCAGATATTGGTGACTTGTTAGTAAAACAGCTTTTCTCTATCCCGAAAGTATTGTACGTTGTAGGAGGCAGTCTTATCTTTCTTGGAATTGCAACTCCATTAAATGTCGTTGTATTTTCTACCTATGGTGTTATATTTATTGTGACAGGAAGAGTAATTGCCGGTAAAATGGAAGTACATAGTATTGAAGAACAGGTGGCTTTAGAAGAAGGTTCCACAGATGAGATTCGAAAGCCGGAAAATGTAAATTCATTGTTACAGGTAGATCCAATCGAATTAGAATTCGGTTATGGTATCATTCCTTTAGCAGATGTGAATCAGGGTGGTGACCTGCTAGACCGTGTTGTTTTAATACGTAGGCAGATTGCCTTGGAATTGGGATGTGTAGTTCCGATTATCCGTTTAAGGGATAACATTCAATTAAATCCCAATCAGTATGTAATTAAAATCAAAGGAATCGCTGTAAGTGAAGGCGAAATTCTATTTGATCACTATATGGCAATGAATCCAGGTTATGTGGAAGATGAAATCAGTGGTATCCCTACCTTCGAACCTTCCTTCCATTTGCCGGCACTTTGGATAACGGAAAGTCAGCGGGAAAGAGCGGAATCCTTAGGCTATACGGTTGTGGATCCTCCTTCCATTATTGCAACACACTTAACAGAAGTGATTCGCAGTCATATACATGAATTGCTTACAAGACAGGATGTGCAGAATCTTATTAACAACGTACAGGAAGCCAATTCTACTTTAATATCCGAATTAGTTCCTAAGTTATTAGGCGTGGGAGAGATTCAAAAAGTATTGCAAAACCTTTTAAAAGAAGGTATTTCTATCAGAGATTTGATTACTGTTTTTGAAACTCTTGCAGATTATGCATCTACTACAAGAGATACTGATGTTTTAACGGAGTATGTAAGACAAAGCTTGAAAAGAGCTATTTCAAACAAATATTTTCCACCTAAAGAAACTACAAGTGTAGTAACGTTAGATCCGAAAATAGAGCAAGAAATTATGGGTTCTGTAAAGCAAACGGAGCAGGGGGCATATATAACCTTAGATCCGGAAAAAACACAAGATATTATTCATTCAGTTGAAGAAGAAATACAGAAGTTAGAGAATATCGGAAAGAATCCAATTATAATAACTTCACCCATTGTAAGGATGTACTTTAAAAAACTTACACAGGATTATTTTAAAGATTTAATCGTTATTTCCTATAATGAGATTGAATCTAATGTTGAATTACAGTCAGTAGGGATGGTGACAGCTTAATGATAATAAAGAAGTTTCAGGCAAATACAGAAACAGAAGCGATTATGCTTGCAAAAGAAGAGTTGGGAAAAGATGCAATTGTTATGAATATCAAAACAATTACACCGAAGGGTATCTATAAGCTTTTCCGTAATCCCACTGTAGAAATTACAGCTGCAATGGACGATTCCAATCAATCGTCCATTGAGAATAAGGAATCAGCTCCAGAGAAAACATCACCTAAGTTTAGTGCATACGTAAAGGATAGCTTATCTGACATTGTACCGGAGGATGATAAAATCTCTACTACTGTAGAAGCATCGGCTATTGAAAAAAAACTGAATAGTTTACAAGAATTATTAGAGAAACAGATGAATGAGTCCCGTCCAGAAGAAAAGGAAGCCTACGCAAAACAATGGGCGGAAAAAGAAGAAATTAGAGCAGAAGAAAAAGAAAACGCGAATAAGAATCATTCTTTGATTCAATTGGTTTACAACCAATTATTGAGTAATGAAGTAGATGAAAAGTTTGTGAATCAAATATTAGGTGAAATTGAGAACAAGTATAAGAAGGATACAACTCTTGATAATTTATTGGCAAGTGTATATCAAAAAATCATTCTAAAACTGGGTCAGCCTAAAACGATTGAACTAGAGGATAACAAGACAAAGTTCATATTTTTTATAGGACCTACCGGAGTTGGAAAAACAACGACCATTGCTAAAATTGCGTCTACTTTAAAATTAGGCAAGAAGGCAAAAGTTGCTATGGTTACTTCAGATACATATAGAATTGCAGCAGTAGAGCAGCTAAGAACTTATGCCAATATTCTTAGTGTACCAATGCAGGTAATTTATACACCGGAAGAAATGGAAACAGCTAAAGAAGAATTTAAAGATTATGATGTAGTGTTGGTGGATACTGCCGGACGTTCCCATAAGAGCCCAGAGCAAAGAACGGACTTAGACCAGCTGATTCATTCTGTAGAGGAAGAGGTAAGAGAAGTTTATTTAGTGATGAGTGCAACTACCAAATATGCAGACTTAGTTAGAATTACAGAAGCTTATTCTGAGATAGCAAACTACAGAGTAATATTTACAAAATTAGATGAAACCGGAAGCATAGGCAATGTTCTTAATATTAGAATGCTGACAGGTGCTGATTTGTCCTATACAACCTGGGGGCAAAATGTACCGGATGATATAGGTAAGTTAGATACTCAAGAAACGGCGAAGCAGTTGCTAGGAGGCAGTGATTAATGGATCAGGCAGAACAATTAAGAAATATTATGAAACGCCAAAGCCAACCAAGAAAAGTTGCCCGGGTTATCACTGTCACCAGCGGTAAGGGTGGAGTCGGTAAATCAAGTATTTCTGTTAATCTAGCTATTCAAATGAGCAGATTGGGTAAAAGAGTAATTATATTAGATGCGGATTTTGGTTTAGCCAATGTAGAGGTTATGCTGGGAATCCGTCCAAAATATAATTTAGCTGATTTATTATTCAAAGGCAAAGAGATAAAAGACATTATAACAGAAGGTCCAAAGGGAATTGGATTTATATCCGGTGGTTCTGGAATACAGGAATTAAACCATATTTCCAGAAACCAAATTATTGATTTAACTCACAAATTAGATGAAATAGACAGCATTGCAGATGTTATAATTATAGATACCGGAGCTGGTATCAATGACATGGTTTTAGAATTTGTTATTGCAAGTTCTGAAACTTTATTGGTTACCACTCCGGAACCTACATCTATAACTGACGCTTATGCCTTATTAAAAACATTAAATAGAAAACCAGAATTCTCTGCCATGAATTCTACCATTAAATTAATTGCAAATCGTGTAGAAACATCTTCTGAGGGCAAAGAATTATTTAATAAATTGAATGCAGTTGTTAATAAGTTTCTGAATATTAAAATTGAGTATTTGGGAAGTATTCCACAGGACTCTAATGTTCCTAAGGCTATTATACAACAAAAACCATATTCTATTTTATATCCCAATTCGCAATCAACAAAAGCTATATGCAATCTTTCGAATATACTATGTGAGATTAAAAAAGAAGAGCAGAAAAGAAAAAGTATTTCACAACTATTTTCCGGTTTGATTCACAGTAGGAGGTGACATATGATTAAAGATATTGTAGCAATAGGGGATAAACTTGAATTAAGGCGGCTAAATTCAGAGGATGCAACTTCCGGTAGAGGTAAAATGTACATCAGCCAATTACTTGACCTTGTTGATAATGATAAAGCTATAATAGCAATGCCAATAGAAAGAAGTCATATTGTTCCCTTGTCTGTTGGAGAAAAATATACGATTTCTTTTTATACTGGTAAAGGACCCTATCAATGCAATGCAGTTATTTTGAATCGCTATAAGGTTAAACATATATATGTATTGGAAGTTCAGTTCACATCTGAGCTGGAAAAAAATCAAAGAAGACAATATTTTCGTTTAAATTGTATTGTTGATGTTCTATATCATGTAATAACAAGAGAAGAAGAGATATTAGAGAAAAAGATTAACAATACTGCGTACATAGATGAGGAAGAAAAAGATAAGGACTATGAGAGTTTAGAGGCATTAAAAAAGATTTGGTATGAAGGTACCATTACAGACTTAAGTGGAGGCGGAGCCAAGTTTGTTTCAAACCAGGTACACGAACCGGGTGAAGACATAATCTTGTCCATAACGCTTAATACAAATGCTGAAAATAAAAAAATACCTTCTAAAATTATTATTTCTTCAAAAATGCTAAACAGAGTAGGTTTCTATGAGCATAGAGTTCAGTTTACAGATATAAATAGAGAGGATCGGGAGGCTGTAATTAAATTTATATTCGCAGAAGAAAGACGCCAGAGAAAAAGAGAAAAGGGATTAGACTGATATGCAAAAAAAAGTTTTGATTGTTGATGACTCTGCACTCATGAGAAGAGTGCTTTCTGATATAATTAACTCAGATACTAGATTTTGTGTTTTTAAAATCGTATCAAACGGGTTAGAAGCTCTTAATTTATTGATTCAGGATAAAGAAGAATTCGATGCCATTTTATTGGATATTAATATGCCGGTTATGGGTGGAATTGAATTCTTGAAAGAGTTGGGTAAAAGAAAAATCAATGCAGCTGTCATTGTTGTGAGTACTGTGGCAAAAGAGGGGGCCAAAGAAACGATTCAGGCCTTAGAACTAGGTGCATTTGATTTTGTAACGAAACCAGAAAGCTTTTTAGATGTAAAAAGCAATCGTTTTCGGGATAAAATCATTAATACTCTTACTGCAGCAACCAATTCTTCTAAATCTTCTATAAAGTCATTGATTGAAGAAGAAACAGACAAGAGTTGGAAAACTCAGCTAACATATCCGAAGCAGCAGACCCTGCCGGTTATTAAAAATAATCATCAAAGTAAAAGTAAAGGAATTACTGGGCAAAATAAGAACAAATTAATAGCCATTGCTTGTTCTACCGGAGGACCAAAGGCACTTCAGAAAATTATACCTTTGTTACCATCGGATTTGGCATGCAGTGTGCTAATCGTACAGCATATGCCGGAAGGTTTTACCCATTCACTTGCAAATCGTCTGAATGAGACCAGTAAGTTAAAGGTAAAAGAAGCCGAACAAGATGACATACTGCAAAAAGGTGTAGTTTATGTGGCTAAAGGCGGCTATCATATGCGATTAACGAATCAGGGAAGTAGAATACATAAAATTGCAATAACAAAAGAAGAAGCAAGAAATGGTTTAAGACCCTGTGCAGATATTATGTATGAATCTTTAGTAGATGCTGACTTTGATGAAATAATATGTGTTGTATTAACCGGTATGGGCAGTGATGGTACCCGTGGAATCAAATTATTACATGAGAAAAAAAATATTTACGTAATAGCCCAAGACGAAGCTACCAGTACGGTTTATGGAATGCCAAAAGTAATTACTGAAACAGGACTTGTGAATGAAATATTACCTTTGGACCAAATCGCAGGCGCTATACGAAAGAACATGGGGGATTGATTATGGACGTAAGCCAATATTTAGAGATTTTTATTGATGAAACGAAAGAACATTTGCAAAGTTTAAGCGACCAGCTATTAATTCTGGAAACAGAACCAGAGAATGTTGAAACTATTAATGAAATATTCAGAGCGGCACATTCTTTAAAAGGTATGGCCGGAACTATGGGATATAAGAGAATGCAGCGCTTAACACATGATATGGAAAATGTATTCTCTGAAATTCGTAATGGCAATATGAAAGTTACGGCTGATTTAGTAGATGTTTTATTCAAGGGATTAGACGCATTAGAAGCATATCTGAGTAATATTCAGGAAAGTGCGGATGAAGGTACGGAAGATTATGAAGATATCATTAGCCAGTTAAATACAATTCTAAGCATCGGATTAGGGGAAGGAACAAAGGAACAAGGAAAAGCAGTTCCTGAGGCTGCTGCTGTTGCTGCGGTTACAGCACAATCTGATTCCGGCGTTGAAAAATTCAGAAATCTGAATATTCAAAGCTATGAAAGAAAAGCAATTGAGAAAGCATATGATCTTGGTATGAATGTATTTGGAATTACGGTATACATACAAGAAACCTGTATCTTAAAAGCAGCGAGAGCATTTTTAGTATTTAAATCCCTGGAAGGTTTGGGGGAAGTAATTAAATCTCAGCCGGACATTCAGGATATTGAAGATGAAAAATTTGATTTCGATTTCAGTATGGTTTTATTAACCAAAGAAAGTCTGGAAAATATTAAGAAGACAATTTCTAATATTTCTGAAATACAGGATGTTTATATTGATAATCTGATATTGGAACCGTCAGCTGATGATGCTAACGAAACAGAAGATGATAACAACCATAAACAGGAAAAAAGCGGATCCAAAGATACGGGTAATACTAAGACTAACGGGGCATCCACAAAGCAGTCTTCCAAACCGGTGGTTAACCGTTCTGTTAGAGTAGATATTGAAAAGCTGGATGTTTTAATGAATTTGGTCAGCGAATTAATCATTGCAAAGAATGGACTTGTTTCCATAAGCAGCTCAGAAGGAAATTCAAGAGGCGAGTCTGGCTTTAATGAACAAATAGAATATCTTGAAAGAGTTACTACCAATCTTCACGAGTCTGTAATGAAAGTAAGAATGGTGCCAATTGAAAGTGTAACCAACCGCTTCCCAAGAATGATTCGAGATTTATCTAAGAAATTAGATAAGAAGATGGAATTGTACATATCAGGTGAAGAAACAGAACTTGACAGAACGGTAATCGATGAAATCGGTGATCCGCTGATGCACTTATTACGTAATGCTGCAGATCATGGACTAGAAAGTAATAAGGAAAGAATTGCAGCAGGAAAACCAGAGGTTGGTTCTATATTCCTTGAGGCATATCAGGATGGTAACAATGTAGTTATTGAAGTCAGAGACGATGGCGGCGGAATTAATGTAGAGAAGGTTAAGAGAAAGGCAGTAGAAAAAGGTACTCTTACTCAGGAACAGGCAGATGTGATGTCAGAAAAAGATGCTATTGATTTATTATTCAGACCGAGTTTCTCTACCGCAGATACCATTTCCGAAGTTTCAGGAAGAGGCGTTGGACTTGATGTAGTAAAGACTAAGATTGAAAGTCTTGGCGGCGATATTGAAGCCAATACAAAACTGGGAGCGGGCAGTGACTTTATTATTCGTCTACCTCTTACATTAGCCATCATTCAGGCACTTATGGTAGAACTGGGAACGGAAAAATATGCCATACCACTGGGAAGCATTCAGACAATTGAAGATGTTAAAATTTCAGAAATAAAATATGTGCATTCCAAAGAGGTAATTAATCTTAGAGGAAATGTTATTCCAATCATCCGCTTAGATAAAGTGTTAGATGTTGAAAGCAATCATGAAGAGGCAGATAACCTTACAGTAGTTATTGTATCAAAAGGTGATAGATTAGCCGGATTAGTAATTGATAATTTAATTGGACAGCAAGAAATTGTTATTAAGTCTATCGGTAAATACATTACCAATAACAAAATTATTGGTGGTGCAACCATTCTTGGTGATGGTGAAGTAGCCTTAATTCTTGATGTTAATACTTTAGTCTAGGAGGGGTCTGCAATGGAAGAGAATATAAAAGCGTTAGAGGCAAAACAGTATATTGTTGTAAATATTGGTCAGGAACAATATGGAATTGACATCAAATACATTGATAATATTGTAAGAATGCAAAGAATCACCAGGGTACCAAAAGCACAGCATTATTTTAAAGGTGTTATTAATCTGCGTGGTGAAATCATACCGGTTATGAGTATTCGTTTAAAGTTTGGTTTAGAACCAGATGAATTTGACAATGCAACCAGAATCATTATTGTTAAATTAGATGCCCAATCAGCAATCGGAATTATTGTTGATGAAGTTAAAGAAGTTGTAACTCTGGATGAAAGTATGATTTCTAAAGTAAATACAGAATTGGATGAAAAGAATAGTTATTTAAGCGGTGTGGGTAAACATGGAGACGGTTTAATATCACTGCTGAATATCCAGGGAGTCATTAATGACTAAAGAGTAAGGAATGAGTGTACGCAGTGATTTGTGAAGCAATTCACTTTGTTTTGGCAGAATGGAGATTATCAATGTCAAATATTAATTTGGATCAAATAGATAATATGCAATTTGACGTTCTAAAAGAAATAGGTAATATTGGCGCTGGTAATGCAACTACGGCTTTATCTAAGATGATTAACGGTAAAGTGGATATGAGTGTACCGGAAGTTGCATTACTGGAATTTAAAGAGCTTCCGGATATGGTAGGCGGAGCAGAAAACATTGTTGTGGGCATCTTAATTCAATTAGAAGGTGAAGTTAATGGAATGATGATGTTCATAATGGAAACAGAATCTGCTTACCATTTGGTAAATATTTTAATGGGAAGTTCCATAAATCAATTTGAAGATTTTACTGAATTAGAACTATCAGCATTACAAGAAATTGGGAACATTATTTCAGGAGCTTATTTATCATCTTTATCAACATTAATAAATATTAGGATTGATGCAAGTATTCCTTATATGTCTATTGATATGGCAGGAGCCATATTAAGTGTACCTGCTATTGAATTTGGAAAAGTAGGAGATAAGGCACTAATGATTGAGACAAAGTTCTCAAAAGATGAATCTGATGTTAAGGGTTATTTTATTCTTATTCCTACCCTAGAATCCTATAATGTAATACTGAAATCTTTAGGATTATAGGTGAGGGGTTATGAGTGAAGTAATTAAAGTAGGAATGGCCGATTTAAATGTGTGTGCTGCACCGGATGCAATTACCACACTGGGTCTTGGTTCCTGTGTAGGAATCGTGTTATATGACAGTGCTGTCAAGAAAGCAGGCATGGTACATGTCATGCTTCCTGACAGCACCAAAATAAGAAACAATGAGAACGTTGCTAAATTCGCAGATACAGGAATAGATGTATTAATTGCAAAACTGGAGAAAATAGGTGCCTGCCGTAGACGTCTTACTGCTAAAATAGCAGGTGGAGCCCAAATGTTTGCTTTCAGCAATAACAATGACATGCTGCGTATTGGTGACCGGAATATAGAAGCCAGCAAGAATAAATTAAATGAATTAGGAATACGTATTCTTGCAGAAGATACCGGACTTAATTATGGTAGAACTATCATTTTCTATCCAGAAACAGGTGAATTACATGTTAAGTCCGTAGGTAAACCATTAAAAATTATATAAGAAGAAGGTGATACAGTGCAAAGACGTTATATAGCACCTACCGTTATGTTAACTGCTGGTGCAATCACCATTATATTAAATATTGTTTATAAATTGGAACTTTTGGCTAGTTTAAAAAGACTTTTACTTGTCTTATTTATTTTCTATATAATCGGTAAAATAGCAGAAAAGATTATTGGAAAAATAGCTGACAATCAGAAACGGATGGAGGAGACTCACGATTCTTCCCAAGAAGAATCATTGACAGAAACCGTAATGGAATCTGGGGAACCTCAAGATAGTCAGGAAGCAAAAAATGAGGCGGGCATTACTGAAGACTAAAATTAGAGTACAAAAGGGGTATTAGTATGAATGCTGAAGATAGAGCAAAGCTTTGGGAAGAATATAGCAAATGTAAAACAACCGAAGGCCGGGATAAGATTATAATGGAATATTCGAATCTAGTTAAAATCGTTGCAGGACGCCT
This sequence comes from Anaerocolumna sp., assembly GCF_032079385.1. Lineage (NCBI taxonomy): Bacteria > Bacillati > Bacillota > Clostridia > Lachnospirales > Lachnospiraceae > Anaerocolumna > Anaerocolumna sp. The sequence goes on along the minus strand of NZ_DAMAUC010000011.1, from coordinate 64,900 downwards.
TAGTATGTATTTCGGAAGTAATGTAGAATACGACGATTTAGTTGGATATGGTATATTTGGCCTTATTGATGCTGTTGACAAGTTTGATTATAGCAAAGGCGTGAAATTCGAAACTTATGCAAGCTTTCGAATCAGAGGCTCTATTATTGACGAAATTCGGAAGATGGATTGGATACCAAGAACCTTAAGACAAAAACAAAGAAAAATGGATGCCGCATACCATAAAATTGAAGCCGAGCAAGGAAGAATAGCTACTGATGAAGAAGTGGCAAAAGAATTAGAGATTACAATAGACGAATTGGATACATGGCAAAATCAAACCAAGTTAACAAATATCCTCTCTTTAGATGAATATATTGATCAGGGCAGTGATGTAAAAACAGAGGCCAGTTTAAGCACCCAATTTGACACGCCGGAACGGTTTATGGAGAAACAGGAATTAAAAGAAATATTGACTAAAACATTTGAATCATTGACTGAAAAAGAAAAGAAAGTAATCATATTGTACTATTATGAGGAGTTAACTTTAAGAGAAATCAGTGCAATACTGGAGGTTTCGGAATCCAGGATTTCTCAATTACATACAAAGGCCTTACAGAAAATGAGATTGAAATTAGGAAATAACTTTGATGTATTACTAGGAGTATAAGAAACATAGCATCATTATTTATATAAAATTCATGATGTTTCGATTAAATATCATGGAGATACGTTCAGTATTATTAAGAAGAAAGTGTATTGCTTATTGAAACCCGACTAATGAGGAACTGGAAAAAATAATTGATTAAGAGGGAGCGAGTATGAGTAGTAAAAATAGTTATTTTCAGCTGGATATTAAAAATGATGGTACATATTTAAAAATTTACCCACCTGTAGATAATGGGCAGCCGATTACTTATGATGAAATCAGCGAATATTTAATCGATAAAAAAATCTACGATTACAACATTAAAGATCTGGGACATGCCATTGCCAATGCTCAAAGGGAAGTTACAGAAGTAAAACTTCTTTCGGTTCCAATTTTACCGGAAGGTGAATATGTACGGATAAAAATATCTCAGGATCGTATGTATGCCGTTGGCAGGTTTTATCCTCCTTCCAATAATGGATCCTGTATGGACTCCAGAGAAATTATGAATAGTTTAGCACAGAATGGTATAAAAGAAGGTATCGTACAGGATAATATAGAAAGTTTTATCAATAATCGCAGATATTGCGAAGATATTATTCTGGCTAAAGGTTTAAAACCAGTGGAAGGTAAAGATGCAGTTATTAATTATCATTTTAATACAGATACTACCATTAAGCCAAAGGTAAATGAAGATGGTACTGTGGACTTCCATCAGTTAAATGTAATAAGCACCATTAATAAAGGAGATTTATTAGCTACCCTTGAACCTGCAATAGACGGCAAAAATGGTTATGACATTTGTGGGAATGTATTAAAGCCTGGAAAGGTAGTAAAAAAGATTCTAAGGCATGGTAAAGGAATACATTTATCGGATGACGGACTTAAGATGTATTCTGACGTGAATGGTCATGCTATGCTTCGGGACAATCGGGTATTTGTTGCAAATACATATGAAGTTCCTGCAAACGTGGATGTTTCTACAGGAGACATTAATTATGAAGGAAATGTATCCATTAAAGGAAATGTAATAACGGGCTTCTCTGTTCAGGCTAAAGGTGACATAATTGTAGATGGCGTAGTGGAAGGGGCTACTTTAAGAGCTGGCGGAAATATTATCCTCAAGCGCGGTATGCAGGGAATGAGCAGAGGAACGATGGAAGCAGATGGGAACATTATATCCAAGTTCATTGAGAATGCAGAAGTGAAAGCAGGAGGTTATATCACTACAGAAGCCATTTTACACAGTAAGATATCTGCCAGAGGCGATATTACAGTGGGAGGTAAAAAGGGATTTGTGACTGGAGGAGAAATCCGGTCTGCTACCAGTATAACCATAAAAACAGCAGGTTCCACTATGGGAACCAATACGGTGCTGGAAGTTGGTATTGATCCGGCGGCTTCTGATGAGTTCAAAAGTTTAGAACAAAGTATTACTTCCATGAGAACGGATATGGAAAAATTAATGCCAATTCTGAATAATTTTAAGAAGAAAGTCAGTAATGGGGAAAAAATGCCCCCGGATAAGTTAAATTACATAAAAACAGCGACCCTGCATTGTATTGATTTAGATAATAAAATAAAAGAAGCCACTTATCGTTATGAGCAATTAAAACTTGAGATGAATAAAAATGAAAGTGGCACCATTCGTATTGAAAACATAGCGTATCCTGGTGTAAAGATTGTTATTTCTAACGTGGTTTATTATGTTAGAAGTGAGGTGCATTACACTAAATTTATACGAGAGAGAGCCGATATTAAGCTTATAGGCTTATAAAGGAGGATTGCTATGCCAATAAAACCAATCGATATTATTACCATGCCGCCAAAATCCCAGGAAGTTTCTGTTTATAAGCAGCATGAAGTACAAAAACCGATGAACGAACAGATGCATTTGAATAACCAGTTCAATAACGAAATACGTCATAATGGACAGCAAACCACAAAAACCATTAAAAGTGAGAATACAGAATACCGTTATGACGCAAAGGAAAAAGGTAATGGCTCTTATACCGGTTCCGGTTACCATGGACAGAAGAAAAAGAAAGAAGAAGAAACTGCATCAAAAGATCATTTTCATTCAGGTTCAATCGATATTAAAATATGACAGGAGATAAACAATGACACCAATTGAAATCGTTTTAATTCTAATCGGAGTAGGAATTTTAGTGATTAGTATGTTCTTGGTGGATAAATCTAAGGACACGAAAGAAGAATTCAATAAGGATGGAAATGGTCCAGGTAGACTTACTCAGGAAGACATTGAGGCAATAAAGAAAAAAGTTGACTTAGTTTTATCCGAAGTATCCGAAGAAGTCCTTCAAACTACAGATGATAAGCTAAGTCACTTGTCTAATGAAAAAATCATTGCGGTAACCGATTATTCCAATCAAATATTAGAAAAAATCAATCAGAATCATGAAGAAGTTATCTTCCTCTATAATATGTTAAACGAAAAAGAAAGTGAATTAAAGGAACTGATGAAACAGCTTCAAAGCACAAAGAAAGTATTGAAAGAAAATGTTCTTCAAACAGCAAATGATAATAGGGTGAAGGCTATTACTGCAAATAGCAATTTGGCTAACAATACTGCAAGCAGCAGTACAGTAAATAAGGGTGTTTCAGAATCAAAAAGCAACACTAATTCTAATCCTACAGCAGTAGAAGTTTTTGGTGACAGCAAAAGGAATAAGGAAAAAAATCAGCAAATGGAATTAAACCAGCTTATGGAAAAGAATCCTGAAAACAACAACGCTAAAATATTGGAGTTGTATAAACAGGGATACTCTATTGTTGAAATATCCAAATTATTAGAATTGGGCCAAGGAGAAGTAAAATTAGTAATTGACCTGTTTAATAAGAGGAGATAGACTAGTTAAACATGGCATTGGATAAAGATTGGAGTTAGAGCAGCATGAAACTAAAATATTATTTAAGAGGATTGAGTGTAGGTATTTTATTTTCTACCATTATATTATCAATTGCGTTTAGAGCCTCTTCTAAAGACAAGGCTAATTTAAATACGAGTAATACCCCTGGTACAGAAGCAGCAGATGGAAACGATGAAATAAAAGCGTTAGAAGATTTGTTAATTCCGTCGGTAACACCTTCAATAACACCAACGGAGTCACCAATAGAGGCACCAATAGAGAAAGGCACAAAAGATAAAGATGAAACCGACACTGACACTTCTAGTGGGGAACCATCAGTAACCCCAGCAGAAATAACTACAGAAGAGGATGCAGATAAATCAGTTGATGAATCAATTGCGGATAAGACAGTTCAAGCTGCAGATTCAAAAGAGCAGAAGGAAGCAGAAGATTACTTAATTATTCGGATTGAGAAAGGCATGACTTCTGAACAGGTATCTTCTCTTTTATATAATTACGGACTGATAGAGGACAAAAACGATTTTAATAATTATATGAAAGACCATGATTATAGCAGAATTATCAATGTAGGTGACTTTAAAATATCAAAAAATGCAACTTATGAACAAATTACAGATTTAATCGTAGAAAAATAAAATAAACCTTGCAATTGTGTTTTAATTGTGTTAAAATATTTTTCGCATGGTTCTTGCGGATGTGGCGGAATGGCAGACGCAGCAGACTCAAAATCTGCCGGGGGCAACCTCGTGAGGGTTCGAGTCCCTCTATCCGCATTAGAAGATTAGGCCAAAATAGATGCTGGGCGGGAAAAGCCAGTGTTTATGCAGACTTACGAGGGTTTTGAATGAAAAATTCAGGACCCTCGTTTTTCATAGAAGCACCTCGCTTTTTAACAAGAAAGCGGGGTGCTTTTTGGCCGGAATCAGTCCGGTATACAACTTCCTGTGAGTACTATAAAACCTTTCATTCAATGTAAGTGTTTTTTAGTACCTTGCTCCATTATAATAATATTAAAAGCAAAGGAGGTATTTTTTATGAAACAGGCAATTCTGGAGATTAAATCTCTGCGAAAATATTATGGTAGACAGGAAAATCAAACAAAGGCACTGAACGGGATCTCTTTCAAGGCACTGCCCGGTGAATTCCTCGGCATTATGGGAGCCAGTGGATCGGGTAAATCCACACTGCTAAACTGTATCGCCACGGTCATTCGCCCCACAGAAGGACACATTTTGATGGGCGGTGTGGAGATTGGTGCACTGAAAGGAAGCAAGTTGGCAGATTACCGGGGGAAAGAAATCGGATATCTGTTTCAAAACTTTGAATTGCTGGACAACTTAACGGGTCAGGAGAATATTCTTTTACCCCTTGGCATTCATGGAGTGGCTGAAAATGAGGGAAATAAGCGTCTGAAGGAGTTAGCGGAATATTTTGAAATCACCAACGTGATGAAGAAATTTCCCTCTCAAATGTCAGGCGGCCAAAAACAGCGTGTGGCAGCAGCCCGGGCACTTATTCTTAATCCCCAAATTATCCTTGCAGACGAGCCTACCGGTGCATTGGATTCTAAAAACGCTCGTATATTGATGGATAAGCTGGCTGGTTTTAACCGCATCCAGCAGTCCACTATTTTAATGGTTACCCACGATTCCAACGCCGCCAGTTTCTGCAGCAGGATTCTCTTTATACAGGACGGAATCATTTTCCATGAGCTGCGACGAAAAGTACCGAATGAGACACAGCAGCAGTTTTATGAACGTATCCTTGCTGTCATGGCACAATTGGGGGGAGGAAGCGCAAATGTTCTTTGATCTTGTACGCCGTAATAGTAAGCGGAACCGACGGGAAGACGGGCTTTTTTTCTCATCGCTTCTGGCGGCTGTCGTGGCTTTTTACATTATCCTCTCACTGCCAAACCAGGGAGTTATGGGATTTCTTAAAGAGATGGAGAGCGGTGCTGTTGATAGACTTTTAAGCCTGATCCCAGCCTTTTATATGGTAACATTGTTTATGCTCTTTTTCCTTGTTTATTTTGCAAGCAAATACCAACTGGAGCGCCGAAGCCATGAGCTTGGGATGTATTTGATGATGGGCATGCGCCGTTCCAAATTGTTTTTCATGCTTCTGGCAGAAGACTTGTGGAGCAGCCTTGCTTCAATTGCTGTCGGTATCCCCGTGGCAGTGCTGCTTTCGGAGGTTATCAGCCTTGTTACAGCACGAGTGGTTGGCATTGGTATTTTGGGACAGCAGTACACATTTTCTCTCACAGCAGTTTTTTGGACGATGACCGGATTTCTGCTGATTAAATTGGCTGCGTTTCTTTTGCTCAGCGGAACATTTGCTTCCAAAGAGATTGGCACGCTTCTTTCCCCAGCTCCGGAAGGCGCAAAGAAGCAGCGTCCGGCGCTGCTGTATCGGATATCACTCGCCATTGGTGTCTTGTTGTTAGCAGCAGCATATATACTGGCAATCAGCGGTGAAGCGTGGTATTCACTGGCGATTATGGGAATAGATATGAGCATGGGAATTTTAGGAACAATGCTGCTGTTTTTTGGTTTGCGCACGCTGCTGGACATCTTGGCAAAGCGTCAGACGGGAAAATCCGGGTTGGGAATATTCACGTTCCGACAGCTGCAGGAGAATGTAATGGGCCAACCGATTTCACTGGCTGTCAGTTCCCTTTTAATTCTGGGGGCACTTTGCTGCTTTGGCTACGGTGTCTCCATGACACTATATTACGGCAATGATGACACTCACACGCTGGATTATACCTTTCAAGATTCAGAAAATCCTCTGATGATTCCTGAAAAACTAAAAAGTGCAGGATTGGCAAACGATCTTGAATCCCTTTTTGATATGCGCATCGGTCATGTTCGCAGTGGAGATGACAATGAAGGAGTAGCGCTCGGTATGGATGAGGTGCTGGCACTGATAGAACAGGAACCGAATTCCTCCGCAAAGTCCGAGCTTTTGGGCGAATACAGTAATCTTGACAATCCTTATGTCATTGCACTCTCGGGTTACAATCAGCTTTTGGCTGCGGCAGGCGAGCCAGCAATCACACTCAACAACAATCAAGCGGCCATCTATGGCTACGATTCTTTTACAAATAGAGAAAAAGCGAAACTCATAAACCGTGTGCTCTTGCAGAAACCGGAAGCAGTCGTCAACGGCGAACGCTTGCAGCTGGCAGGTGCCATACAGACCCAAAATCCTGTAACAGACCGATCGATTACGCTGTACTTTGCCCTAATCGTTCCGGATGAGGTCTTTGATCGGTTGGCAGAGAAATCGTATACCCATTATTGGAATGCAATATTATCTCCCCAGTTTGTACAGGAAAAAGGGCTAATGCAAGCAATTCAGCAGATGAATCAAAAGCTGGACACAACGGATATCAACTACGAAAGCTATCTGCAAAGCATGGGACGGCAGCTTTTTTATCAAGTCTCTTCCAGCTATCTCACGCTGTACCTCGCAGTTATTTTTCTTATCATAGCCAATACCGTCATCGGAATGCAATTCTTAACACAGCAGCGCAAGACCGGCCGACGTTACCAAACACTGGTGCGGCTGGGCAGCCATTATGAAGCACTCTGCCTTTCCGCGAAACACCAAATTCGATGGTTTTTTGCTTTACCTGCGGTCGTTGCGGCAGTGGGAAGCCTGTTCGGAGTTCGGGCGTTATTCTCCGGATTTTTGCCGCCGGATATGGCGGAAAGTATTTCGGGGCTATATCGCATCGCTTTTGTGATACTTTTTCTGCTTTGTGTGGTAGAATGTGGGTATATGCTTGTTGTGATGCGGGCCAGTTCAAAATATATTCTGACACAGATGGAAGCGAATAGGGAAGAATAGAGAAAGGAGGGAGCTGCCATGAAGAATGATTTTATGCGCGCCTTAAAAAAACATGCCGTCTGGTTTCTGCTCTTTATGGGGCTCAATCTTCTATACGCTCTGGCACTATGGCTTTCAGAAAGCGAGGCCTTTCTACGGCTTTGGCTTGTAATTGCGCTCGGTTCTCTGTTGATATTTTTAACGGCACTATTTTTTGTGTGCCGTGTGGAAAAACAACAAGAAACGGCTTTTCTGGAGTTCTTCAATCATCCGGATGAAATGACTGAAACTAAAATGCTGCGCCTTGTCAGCCGGCAGGATGGTGCATTTGTCCAGCACATTGGGGCTCTGCTTCGGGAAAAAGAACAGGCTAATCGGGTTTTGATGACACAAGTGAAGGACTATGAGGAATATGTGGAAACTTGGGCACACGAAATCAAAACTCCGCTTTCTCTTTTGACCTTTCTTCTGGACAATCGCAGGGATGACTTGCCACCTGTCGTCTATCAACGACTTGATTATGTACGTTCACAGATGCAGGGATTGGTTGAGCAGATGCTCTACTATGCAAGACTCAAGGGTAAACAAAAAGATTACCTCTTTGAATCGCTGTCCCTTACAGAATGCTGCGAAGAAGCCTTGGTGAATTTTCAGCCTTTGCTCAACGAGAAAGGATTTAAAGTCATAAAAGTACTGCCACCGCTTTATGTTCTTTCTGATTACCGGGGGCTGCTATTTATCATTAATCAAATACTCAGTAATGCCATTAAATATACGAAAAGCACAGGAATACCGGAGGTGCATCTAACTGCAGAACAAAATGAACAAGGAGTTATCCTTCGTATCCGGGACAATGGGATTGGCATACAGCCGTGGGATTTACCATTTTTGTTCGAAAAGGGCTTTACCGGCGATACCGGTAAAGACAGAAAAAAAGCAACCGGCATGGGACTGTATCTCGCAAATGGAATGGCAAAGGATTTGAAAATTGAACTGGATATCCATTCAACGCCGCAAAATGGCACTGAGATGATTGTTCGTTTCCCAACTATTGATGCATAATGTGGATTTACGAGGGGAAATGAAAAATTCAAAATATGAGAAATACCACAAAATTGAGTATGCATTAAAAAATAATTTGCTATATAAAAAATATAGCAGATTATTTTTTTGCGTATAATCATAGGAATTAACCTTAAACGGAGGAACAACAATGAAGATTAGAACCCTAAAATCAAAGAATAAGCTTGAGAAAACGATATTAAAAAAAGACAGCCTGACCGTTAGAATGCCACTTCAGTTAATATGTATGATTGCCATTGTCTTGGTATGTATTTTAGCTGTTCTTTGGATTCAGCTGACCAGTATGGTAAGTAACAGTACGGAAAAGGAGATTACGGCTCTTGCAGAACACAATGCAAATCTTTCTACAGATTATTTTGAAAACATGCAGACCCAGGCAGCTGCTTTGGCTGAGGCTATGTCTCAGGTTGAAAACATGAATATTTCTTATGAGGAAAAACAATCCCTAATTCAAAAGCTAATGGGTGGAGTGATGAAAGATGAACGTGTTTTTAGTGTGTATACAGCCTGGGAACCAAATCTTATGTTCCCCGATACCCCTAATGGATTGTCCTATTACATTTATCGCTCAGATTCCGGATTGAGAACGGACATTTTAAATGACTACGATACTTACAAAAAGGGTGACTATTATGAGACTACGAAATCTATTCTTGCACCTCATATTACTGAGCCATATCCTTATGAACTTACAAATGGAGAAACCAGTTGGCTTATCACTATCAGTAATCCAATTTTGTCCGAGACGGGTAAGTTTTTAGGAGTTGCTAACTGTGATATAATGGCAGATACCATTAACGGATTGGATTACAGCCTTGGTGGATATGAAAAGGCCTATAGTTACCTCTTATCCAACGGTGGTGTATATTTATCCCATTCCCGGGATGAAAATCTGATGGGTAGTGCTCTGGAAGAGAGTATGAAAAATAAAAAGGAATGTGAAAAAATTCTTTCCATGGTTTCTGGAGGGGAACAAAAGCTTTGGGAACGCAAGGATGATGTTTTAGGTGGAAATTCTTATGTGGTACAGATACCGATTATTATTAAGGGGTTAGATAGACCCTTAGCAAGCAGTTTTGTTGTTTCAAAAGGAGAAGCTCTTGCACAGGTAAGAAAAATTGTAATTATAGTGTCACTTCTGAGTATGTTACAGCTTGCAGCCATCGGTGCAGGTGTCGTTTGGATTCTAAGAAAGGCATTGCATCCTATGCAGGATATTATACATGTTGCAGAAAGTATGGAACGAGGTGAACTGAATGTGCAGGTCAATGTTACTGCCAAGGATGAGTTTGGACATTTGGCAAAGGTATTTCAAGGAACTACTTATGTTTTACGAAATTATATAAGTGAAATCTCTGCCATTCTAAAACAACTTGCGGAAGGTGATATGAACATATCCATCGAAAATAATTATTTAGGAGATTTTGCACCCATCAAAGCAGCTCTTTTAGAGATATCTTCTTCATTAAACCAAACCTTACTGAATATCAACACTGCTGCAGAGCAGGTTAGTACCGGTGCAGAACAGGTTTCCGGCGGTGCACAGGCACTGGCTGTTGGAGCAACTGAACAAGCCGCCTCTGTTGAAGAATTAAGTGTTTCCATTACAAAGATTGCTGAACAGGCTTCAGATAATTCAAAGAACGTCAAGATGGCGGCAGAATATGTTGAACAGGCCGCTGTAAGCGTTAATAAGGGAAATGAACAGATGGAACATCTTGCAAAGGCAATGGAGGATATAGGATCGGCTTCTAGCCAAATCGTTAATATTACAAAAGTTATTGAGGATATTGCATTCCAGACAAATATTCTTTCCTTGAATGCAGCCATTGAAGCAGCAAGAGCTGGGAATGCAGGAAAAGGATTTGCTGTTGTGGCGGATGAAGTTCGAAATCTTGCTGCTAAGTCATCGGAAGCAGCAAAACAAACGACTGAACTAATTCAGAATTCGGTTGCCACTGTGAACCAGGGCTCCCACATAACAGAACAAACTGTGTTAATTCTACAGGAAGTAAAGGAAAAAGCATATAAAGTAACCGAAAGCATTGTCAAAATTGAACAGGCATCTGCTGAACAAGCTGGAGCAATTGAACAGATTAAGCAGGGACTTTCCCAGGTTTCTGCTATTGTTCAGACAAATGCAGCCACTGCAGAAGAAAATTCTGCCACAAGTGAGGAAATGTCGGCTCAGGCTGCTACGTTGCGGGAAGAAGTAGGAAAGTTCAAGCTGAATTAATAATGAGGGAAGCCGACAGTTATATTGCTGTTAGCTTCCTTTATTATTACACTACTTTTTATTTAGTATAATCCCATTAAGAAAGAATTTAACAACTGTGTTTTCTTGTAATTATTTTTGCACAATATCCAATTTTAATTCTGATATCGAGTCAGATCATATATAGTTTCAGCCATTTCTTTTGCCGATTTTTTGAAACCGTTTTTTAACCAATGCTGTATGAGACCAACACTTCCGTTTACAGCGAATATAAAAGCATCTTCATTTATCCCCAGACTTATATTTGCAGGGGAGAGAGAGGACATACCGCATTGCTGGTATATTAGTGTGAATATCTCCTTTTGAAAATCAATATCCCCCTGTTCGCTCATCAAAACTTGAAGATGCTTGCTGTTTTCTACAAAGTAATGACAAATTTCCTCCATAATCTGCATGGTACCGGATTTATCCGTTATTTTGCCAAGAAGGGTGATAATAGCCTCCTTTAGCCATAAAAGGACTTCATCCTCAATTTTACGAAGAAGGTCATATTGGTCGGTATAATGGGCATAAAAGGTGGTCCGGTTGACATCCGCCTTTTCGCATAATTCTTTAATGGTTATTTTTGAAATTGATTTTTCTTTCATCAGTTCAATCAAGCTGTCCTGCAATACCATTCGGGTATACTGTGTTCTTCTGCTCATTTTTAATTCTTTCACAAAAATTGACCTCCTTACAGAATAATTACCCCAGTTTTGTTTTGAAAACAACATTTACAAGGTGTTTTGTTGCTAATACATCGTTTTATAAGCATCTGACGGTTGAGAAAACAACACTGTGTATATATAATAATCTGCAAGGTAGGCATAAGTCAAGAGGCTGTATTTTTTTGCAGTTTTTTAGACAAATCATGTTGTCTCCTGGTATAACAAAAAGGAGAGGATATAGTGGCATTTATTGAATTTAATCATATTGTAAAGGAATACGCCTCCGATGGGGTGGCAATCCGTGCGCTGGATGATGCAAGTTTTTCCGTGGAAAAAGGCGAGCTGGCCGTTATTTTAGGTGCCTCCGGTGCCGGTAAGACTACAGCACTGAATATATTGGGAGGTATGGATACCGTTACATCCGGTGATGTAATTGTAGATGGTGAATACATCTCCAAATATAACCATAAGCAATTAATAGGTTATCGACGTAAAGACATTGGTTTTGTGTTCCAGTTCTATAATTTGGTGCCGAATTTAACAGCACTGGAAAACGTGGAGCTAGCTGCACAGATTTGTCAAAACTCTCTAAGTGCATCTGAAATGCTTGACAAAGCAGGGCTTTCGGAACGTAAAAACAATTTTCCCGCTCAGCTTTCCGGTGGAGAGCAACAGAGGGTATCCATTGCCCGTGCCATTGCGAAAAATCCCAAATTGCTTTTGTGTGATGAACCCACAGGAGCCCTGGATTACAATACCGGTAAGCAGATTTTACAGCTTTTGCAGGATACTTGCCGCAGGGAGAATATTACGGTACTTATTATAACTCATAATTCGGCGATTGCACCTATGGCCGACAGGGTTATTCACTTTAAAAGCGGTAAGGTCATAAAATCGTTACAAAATAAACAGCCTATGCCTATTGCGCAGATTGAGTGGTGATGGTATGAGCAAAGCTTTTCATAAGGATATCTGGCGTTCCATTAAAAAAGGCTGGAAACGTTTTTTATCCATTCTTATTATAACGGCGCTGGGTGTTGGAATGATGACAGGACTATACGCCGCCTGTCTTGATATGTATTACTCAGCGGATAAATTTTTTGACAAACAGAATCTGTTTGATATTCGAATTCTGTCCACCCTGGGGTTAACTCAAGAAGATGTGGATGCTCTTGCGGGAGTGGAGGGAGTAGAAGCTGTTGAAGGAGAATATAGTGAGACTATTCACACCTATGTAAATGGTATGAATAAAAGCGCAGATATGACTGTGCTGAATCGTAAAGGCCTGAACATGCCACAAGTACTGGATGGTGCGATGCCAGCTAAAGCAGGGGAGATTGCCGTTACCCAGAAATATCTGGATGAAAGCGGTAATTCAATAGGCGGCACAGTGATCATAGAGGAAGACAGGGAGAAAAGTGATGAGGAGAGCACTAAAGACAGGCTGAAGGATACGGATACGAAAACCAGCCCGGATGAGGACGGCAATTCTGATATAGATATGGATTTGGATATGGAGTCGGAGCTGGAAGAAAAAACAGCGGTTCCCACCTTTGCCAATACTACCTATACTATTACCGGTATGGTATTGGATCCCAGGGATATTCAGGGCAGTGACGGAACCGGAAATATTTTTCGTTCTACCTCCACCTCTGATTATACGTTTTTTGTCACTGAGGAAGACGCTAATAGTGATATTTTTACCACAGTCTATATTACACTGACTGGAACGAAAGAGATGAACTCTTATTCCAATGAATATGAAAATAAGGTACAATCCGTAATCCGTGATATTGAAAGCCGCGTAAAAGTACAGCGGGAGCAGTCCCGTTACAATGCTGTCTTGTCTGAGGCAAAAAAGAAAATTGCAGATGCCGAGATTACTATGAATGAAAAATTTGAGGAAGCAGACAAGAAGTTTACCGATGCAAGGAGAGATATAGACGAGGCCGGACAGGAACTCATCGATGGCGAGATAACCCTTGCGGATAAACAAAAAGATGGCGAAGAAAAAATTGCCCAAGCTCGTTTGAAACTGGAAAATGCAAAGAAGGAGCTGGCGAAAGCCCAAGAAGAACTTTCAGAGGGTGAAGAACAGCTTAGACAAGGCAAAGTAGAATTGCTGAAAAATGAAAAGAAGCTGGCAGATGGAGAAAAACAGCTGAAAATGAGCGAAAAGAAGCTGGCAGAAGGCGAAAAGCAACTCTTGGAAGGGGAAAAGAAACTGACGGAAGGTGAAAAACAGCTTGTGCAAGGTGAAATCCAATTGAGGGAAAATGCTCAAAAAATAGAAGAGGGAAAACAACAGTTGGAGGAAGAACGGAAAAATGCAGAAGAACAATTTGCCTCTGCCCGGCAACAGCTAAATGCGGTCCAGAGCCAGTTGGACACAGCCCGTGGGCAGCTGGAGCCAGAGATCACACAGCTTAAAAATGCTTTTGGAGACCTGTGGCCCATAAATGAATGGAACCTGCTGGTAAATGCCACTGCTGCCCTGGCGGCAGCAGGTGCTGATGATAACGCTATCGCGGCGGGTACCATTACCGAGAGTACCCCCCTTAGTAACGCTATCAGGCAAATAAAAGAACAGGATGCAGGGCTGGATCCATTGTCTGAAGCTGCTGTCATTCAGGCTGCCTTGGGGATTGGTAAAGTAAATGGCAATCAACAGGCGCTGGAGGTTCAGAAAAAAATCTTTGCAGAAGAACAGACAGCTGCTTTTCGAAAATTGGACGAAGTGGAAGCAGAGTTGGCAAAAGGACAGACAAAGCTGGAGGAAGTGGAGAAGACTATTGAATCCCAAAAAGTGGAACTGGAAGCTGGAAAAGCAAAGCTGCCTAAGGAAAGAAGCAAACTGAAAGCCGGAAAAGCTGAGCTGGAAAAAGGATGGACTGAATGGAAAGCTGGTAAGACGGAACTGGAGAAAGGCTGGGTTCAGTGGGAAGAGGTAAGGGTAAAACTACTTGAAGGACGGGCACAGCTGAAGGAGGGAAAAGTTGGGGCAGCTGATGGCGAAGCGAAACTAAAGGCAGAAGAGGCAGATGCCAAAGCAAAAATTGCTGATGCATGGGACGACATTGCCAATGGAAAACAAGAACTGGCTGACGGCGAAGCAAAGCTAATAGAACAAGAACAGGAATACCTGGACAAAAAGGAAGAGGCACAGGAAAAACTCGCCGATGCGTATACCCAGCTCAACGACATTGATATGACAAAGTGGTATGTTCAAGACCGCACGGTCCTTGATAGTTATTTCAGCCTTAACCGGGATTTGTCCTCTATAGAGGGTGTGGGCAAACTATTTCCTGTTATATTTCTACTGGTCGCCGTGCTCATGAGCCTGACCACAATGACTCGAATGGTGGAAGAAGAACGTGGCCTGATTGGCACATATAAGGCTTTGGGATTTGGAAATGCAGAAATCTACCG
>NZ_DAMAUC010000011.1:13613-50100 GCF_032079385.1 Anaerocolumna sp. | reverse complement strand
GAAAATATCTTCTGTTTGCTTTTACAGCCTGCTTACTTGGCGGTGTTTTGGGTGATATATTTGGATTTATTTTCATGCCTCGTTTTGTCTCGGTTATTTTAAAAGAGCTTTACAATCTTCCACAGTATTATCTGCGTTTTGATAATCTTTATGGAGTGGGCGGCATCCTGTTGTTTATGGCTGCGATAGTAGGAGCAACCATGCTTGCCTGCCGCAGCGAATTGACTCAAATGCCGGCAGCACTTTTGCGTCCCAAAGCACCCCGTTCAGGAGCCCGTGTATGGCTTGAGCGCATTCCTGGTATCTGGAACCGCCTGAAATTCCTGAATAAGGTTACCATTCGCAACCTGTTCCGGTATAAAAAACGTATGTTTATGACTATTGGAGGTATTATGGGGTGCACAGCCCTGATAATCTGTGGTTTTGCAATCAAGGATTCTGTAATGGCATTGGCCCCCAGCCAGTATGATAATATATATCAGTACGACTTAATGACTGTTTTTAAAGAAAAAGATAACGATAATCTGGTTCGGCAGTTAGCAAAGGACAGCAATATTGATGATTATATGAATTTACGGATTGAGAATGTAAAGCTGCTCAATACCGGAGGAACGTCCAGTTCGGTGCAGCTGATGGTAATCCCTAACGGAAGTACCATAGAGGACTATATTCGTATTGAGGATCTGGATGGAACTCCAATTCATTTGAAAGATGCTGGTATCTTTATTACACAAAATGCAACCCGAATTCTTGGACTTAAAACAGGCGACACTGTTTTTGTGCAAAATATGGCGCTTGAGCAGCACGAAGCTGCTGTATCCGGTATTGTGCGGAACTATTTGGGCAACAACGTATATATGACACAAAAGTTATATGAATCGTTATTCGGCAAATATGTCCCAAACGGCATACTTGCACACCTGTCTGATACTTGCAGTGATCAGGCTGCATATGCCCAAATACTGCTTGATAATGATTCTGTACTTTCTTCTGTCAGTATAGCCGCCCTGCGGGAGGATTTTGGCTTTGATCTGATAAATGCGGTAGTTTTACTGCTTATTGTTATGGCTGGAGGTCTCGCATTGGTGGTGCTGTTTACCTTATCGAATACCAATATCTCGGAGCGGGTCAGGGAGCTTGCCACTATTAAGGTGCTGGGGTTCTATGATAATGAGGTGTACCAATATGTTAATAAAGAGACCTTGATTCTGACGGCAGTAGGTATTCTAATCGGTTTGCCGGTAGGCCGGGGCATAAGCGGTTTACTTACCACCGTGCTCAACATGCCTTCTATTCATTTTGCAGTGCATGTAGAACCTGTCAGTTATTTATTTTCAGCGGTGATTACGTTCTTCTTTGCTATAATCGTCAACTGGATAACAAATCGTACCCTTAACCACATTAATATGGTGGAAGCCCTGAAAAGTGTGGAATAACAAAGTAATTGGGATATACCCGGTAGTCCATCTTTTTCTATAAAAAGCTGTAGATGGAGTGACCCATTAAATATTTTACTGAAAAAGCCCCGCAAATATTGCAGAGGCTTTTTCTTTTTGATACAATACCATTAATTTATTGAATAATAAACTTAGTTGAATAAACAAATGTTTTTAACCGGCAATTGTGCTGGGACACAAGCTGCTGGTATTACTTAAGAGGCACTAAAGTGCCAGAAATGAGGTTATTATGGGAACGGATATTTCAAAAATTGATAAAAATCTCAAGGTTATTTCATCCTTTGATGAAAATGATATTCTATTCTTTGATGTTCGTAATGATCCATTTAAAGTCTATGGGTTATATAACTACAAGAACGAAACGGTATTTAAACGTATGCCTGATGATATTGCGCAAACTGTAAGTGAGGGTGTGGGTACTCTAAATTATAATACTACAGGGGGAAGAGTAAGGTTTAAAACAACTTCCCGGTATGTTGCCATAAAAGCAATCATGCAATCAGTTACCGTTTTACCTCATATGACTCTTGCAGGAACTTCCGGTTTTGATTTATATATTAATAATGACGGGAAAAGTACATACTATAAAACATTTATGCCTCCGGTAGGTATGGAGGAGGGATATGAATCTATCATATATTTTAATGATAATGCGGAGAGGGATTTGACTATAAACTTTCCTTTATATAGCAATGTTTCTGATTTATATATAGGATTACAGGAGACAGCAATTCTCAAGAACGGCGGTAATTATAAATATAAAAACCCCGTATTATATTATGGCTCTTCCATAACCCAAGGCGGTTGTGCCTCAAGGCCGGGCAACAGTTATCAGGCTATAATATCAAGAATGCTTGACTGCGATTATATAAACTTAGGATTCTCCGGAAATGCAAAAGGAGAGGAGAAAATTGTGGATTATATGTCTGGATTGAATATGAGTGTATTTGTATGCGATTATGACCATAATGCTCCAAGTGTTGAACATTTAATCAACACCCATGAAAGAATCTATAAAAGATTCAGAGAAAAGAATCCGGAATTACCAATTATTATTATATCAAAACCTGACTTTAATCCATATGAGTTTGATGATATACAAAGACGGAACGTGATTTATTCCACATACATAAATGCCATAAATAATGGAGACAAAAATGTATACTACATCGACGGGGAAAGTCTATTTAAAGATGAAGGCAGAGACAGCTGTACGGTAGATGGCTGTCATCCAAATGATCTTGGATTTATGCGAATGGCAGAAACAATAGGGTATATAATTAAAAAAGTAATTAAGCAATAGTAGCGGTCTGCTATGTATGCTTTTTATCAATTGTTATCTGCTTTGTTCTAAAGCAGTAATATAATACAACAAAGGGCAGAGTCTGGTATTTGCATGCTTGCATGTAAACCCTGAACGGAATGGCAAGGTCATAACATGTTTGTGATATAATAAAAGTATTGGGGAGGAAGGTTTTAGCTTGTTTGCTGACCTAAGTGTGATTCCAATACTTTAAGTAAGAAAATGGAGCTATGAATATATTAAATATAAAACAATATTTTAATAAATGTAAATAAATACATGAATAATCTAACCCAAATTAAACATAATAGATAATGGATACTGAAACAGATTCCAATAAGGTTTATCCTTGTGAATTAAGAGTAAGTATTCACCCAAATAAGAATATGTCTCAAAAGTAATGTGGCATGAAATTATGATCCCGAATTAAGGAGAGATGGTAAATGGAGGCTTTAGGAGACAACGAAGTTTAACTATTGAAATAATTCAGGTAGAAGATTTTGATAATCTTAGTAATGGAAGCTAAATATTATTATCGAGACATCAAAAAAGCAAAAGCGAGGATTGTATAATTCTTGCTTTTGTTTTTTTATAACAATACCAAGTTAAAATAAGAAACAAAATAATATATTTTGTATAGAATTAAAGTCTCCTATTGAGAGACTTTTTTCAGCTTGCCCAGATTCTTGAATCAGCAAAAGTCTATTCGCTTTTATTTCAAAATCAATCCCATCAATTACTTATAAAATCCCTTCAAAATCACTCTATAATATTAGCGAATTATTACCATAGTGCCTGTATTCGTAAATTCTGTGTTGAAACATTATCTAAAAAAGGGTAAAATGGATTAATAATAGACATTTCCAGCTTGTCAATGGAGGAAGAGACATGACTTGTATTGACGCACAACGGTTAATTATGCCGTTTATCAATAAAAAATTAGATATCGACCAAATGGAAGATTTTATAGATCACATTCATTCCTGCCCGAACTGCATGGAGGAATTAGAAGTGTATTATGTCCTTCTTTCCGGTATGAAACAATTAGATGAAGATAAGGAATTATCTGTGAATTTTCATCAGGAGCTGCTGCAATTAATTAAACGCTCAGAGGATAGGATTTTTCACGATAAAATATTGCACATCAGGAAGAAAATCATTTTAATTATTGTGATTACTCTGACTGCATTCATTTCCAGCTTTCGGATCGGAGAGTTTGTAGTAGAGGATGTACTTCATAAGGAACTTTTTAAAAGTAACTTTTATATAGAGGGTCTGTTTCCTGAGGATGGGGATGGGGTAATTTCCAGAAAGATTTCCCGACATTTAAATGAAATTCATAATTATTTAATGGAAGAAGATCCGGAATCCGCTATTCGGTTAGAAGAAACTTATCCCGATTATGAATGGGACAAAAAATTAAATGAATAAGTAAATGATGAGATAAGTATAAAACTCTGAAAATAGAAATGAGGTAAATATGGAGAAAAAGATTGTATTAATAGATGGACATAGTATATTAAACAGAGCATTTTACGGGCTGCCTGATTTAACCAACTCAGAAGGACTTCACACCAATGCGGTGCTGGGTTTTCTGAATATTATGTTTAAGATATTAGACGAAGAAAAGCCGGAATATCTTACCGTCGCTTTTGACGTGAATAAGCCAACATTCCGCCATGAAATGTTTCAGGAGTATAAGGGAACAAGAAAGTCCATGCCGGAGGAATTAAGAGAACAGGTACCTATTATGAAAGAGGTATTAAGAGCAATGGGAGTAAATATAGTCGAGAAGCCTGGATTTGAGGCAGATGATGTATTAGGTACCATAGCAAAGACCTGTGAAAAAGATGGATATGAAGTATCTCTTGTATCCGGGGACAGGGATTTATTACAGCTGGCTACAGATAAGATTAAAATTCGGATTCCCAAAACCAAAATGAGCGGTACAGAAGTAGAGAATTATAATACAGCTGATGTAATTGAGAAATACAGTGTTACGCCTAAGCAATTTATTGATTTAAAAGGTCTTATGGGTGATACTTCTGATAATATTCCGGGAGTTCCGGGAATTGGTGAGAAGACGGCAACAAAAATCATCACCAAGTACGATTCTATTGAAAATGCATTTGAGCATGTAGAAGAAATAACACCTAATAAAGCAAGAGAAGCATTAAAGAATCATTATGATCTTGCAGTATTAAGTAAAACTTTAGCTACCATTAAAACCGACTGTGATATTGATTTTCATATTTCCCATGCAGAGATAAAAAACCTGACCAATGAAGAAGCTTTTGTTTATTTTAAGAAACTGGAGTTTAAAAATTTAATCAGCCGTTTTCAGGTAGATGTAAGCCATAATGAGGGAGTAGAAAAATCATTTAAAATAATTACGGATCTTCTGGAAGCGGAGAATGTATTTAACAAACTTTTATCAAAAACCAGTAATCAACCCCTGGTTGTAGGATTACAGTTAATTCGTGAGAACAGTACCATACTTGGTATCAGCCTTACCTTTGGTGAAAAGGATATTTATTTTATTAAAGTGGAAGGTTTAATCTCAGCTGCTTATTTACAGGATAAAGTAAAAAGTATCATTGATTATAACTGTATCATTGCAACTAATAATCTAAAATCCCAATTGGATTTTATGTTAGCCAATGAAAAAGACCAAGTTGCAGACCTTGGTATTGGTGCCTATTTACTTAACCCTTTAAAGAGTACTTATCACTATGACGATATTGCAAGAGATTTCTTAAATCTCATTGTACCTAATGAAACTGAACTCTTTGGAAAAATGTCTTTGGAAAAAGCAATGGAGGATTGCCCGGAGGAGTTTAAGAATTTCTGCTGCTATCAAGGATATGTAAACTATCTAAGTTATGATAAGCTAATGAAAGCATTAGAAGATACCAATATGGAACAATTATTCAGGGAAATTGAAATGCCTTTGGTTTATACTCTTTTTGATATGGAACAACGTGGTATTGGAGTAAATGAAGGAGAACTAAAGGATTACAGTGAAAGACTGGGTGCTAAAATAGAGCAGTTGGAAAAGGAGATATATCAGCTGGCAGATGAGAAATTTAATATCAGCTCTCCAAAACAATTAGGTGTAATCTTATTTGAGAAATTAAGACTTCCATTTGGAAAGAAAACAAAAACCGGTTATTCTACTTCTGCCGATATACTTGAGAAATTGGTATCTGAACATCCAATCGTTTCTTTTATATTGGAATACAGACAATTAACTAAGTTAAAGTCCACCTATGCAGATGGGTTAACTGCTTTTATCTGCGAGGATAAGAGAATACACGGAAAGTTCCACCAAACTATTACAGCAACCGGAAGAATATCCAGTACGGATCCTAATCTGCAAAACATTCCTATTCGAATGGAACTTGGCAGAGAAATTCGTAAGGCATTTATACCAAAAGACGGCTACATCTTTGTAGATGCGGATTATTCACAGATTGAATTAAGAGTACTTGCCCATATGTCAGGGGATGAGAAATTAATTGCTGCTTATAAAGAAGCACAGGATATCCATAGGATTACAGCCTCTCAAGTATTCCATACTCCGTTGGAGGAAGTTACTTCTTTACAAAGAAGCAACGCAAAAGCGGTTAATTTTGGTATTGTTTATGGCATTAGTTCTTTTGGATTGGGCCAGGATTTAAATATATCGAGAAAAGAAGCCGAAAGCTATATTAATAAATACTTTGAAACATATCCCAGCGTTAAGAACTTCTTAGATGAATTAGTGACTCAAGGGAAAAAGGATGGTTATGTCACTACGATATTTGGCAGAAGAAGACCTATTCCGGAATTAACCTCTTCTAACTTTATGCAGCGTTCTTTTGGTGAAAGAGTAGCTATGAATTCTCCGATTCAAGGAACTGCAGCAGATATTATTAAAATCGCCATGATACGTGTTAATAGAAAGTTAAAGGAACTTAACTATCGTTCCAGACTGATTTTGCAGATTCACGATGAATTATTAATCGAGACACAGGAAGAAGAAAAAGAACAGGTTATGGCAATCTTAAAAGAAGAAATGCAAAATGCTGCTGCATTAAGTATACCTTTGGAAGTGGACGTAAATATAGGTACCAACTGGTATGAAGCAAAATAAGTCAGGAAGTGTTTCTATGAAAAATAATATTAAGCGTACCATTCGAGAACTAAAAGTAATGGAATTAGTGAATCGATATGGTTTTTCCTACGATTTTATTAAGAAGAATCCTTTAGCAGTACAAAGTAAATGCAATTCACTTGTATGGAATACGTTCTTTGATTTAAAGGGGAATAAACCTGAAAAATCAAAAGGACGTTATTCCATCTGTGATTTGGAAAGAATGGATAAAGACGCAATAAAAGAGGTCATAGAAGAATATTGGTTTCACGTGTATTATCAAATATACAAGGAAAAAGGCATTCCTGCTTATGAGACACAAGACCCCAGGTTATTAGCATATCTGGGGTTACCATATAGTGCGGATAGTATTTGTGTTAAAAAACGCTTTCGGGAGTTAATTAAAAAATACCATCCGGATTCCGGAGGAGATACGGAAAAGTTCCTGGAATTAATGGATATGGCAGATAATATTAAGAATATATAAGAAATTAATCTTTACAAGAATTACTTTATGCAGGTGATTTGAAAAAGGAGGCTATACATAGATGAAAGTCATAGGCATTACAGGAGGAATAGGCAGCGGTAAATCTACTATTATAAACATATTGAAAGATACCTATAATGCTTTTGTAATAAGTACAGACCATATAGCCCAAGTATTAATGGAAAAGGGCAACATATCTTATAATCTGGTTGTAGAAAACTTTGGTTCTGGTATCCTGGATCAAGAGGGAAACATTAACAGAAAAGGGTTGGCCGCTATTGTTTATGATAATCCTGAGAAATTACTATTATTAAATAGTTTATCCCATCCTTATGTAATGAAGCAAGTAATGGATATAATTGAAGCAAAGCGGAAGGAAAAGGTGGCTCTTATATGTGTGGAAACGGCACTTCCTAAAGAAGCTGGACTTAGTAATTTCTGTGATGAGATTTGGTATATTCATGCTTCAGAAGATATTAGGAGGGAAAGACTGCAAAAATCCAGAAATTATACTAATGAAAAAATTAACAGCATCTTTAATAATCAAATTAAAGAAAATGAGTATAGAGAGATTAGTACCCATATAATTGATAATAATCTTTCCAGGGAAAAAGTTGCAAAGCAGATTGCACAGATTCTAAAAAATATACCGGACGGATAGAACTAATGCTAGTGAAATAAGTCTGATTATGGTACAATAGACGCAATATGAATGATATGGGGGCTTCCGCATGGAATACAAAAGATATCCGGAGCATTTAGTATTTGGTTTAGATATCGGTACTAGAAGCGTGGTAGGGACAGTTGGATATAGAGAAAATAATAATAACTTTATAGTTGTTGCACAATATATGAAAGAACATGAGACAAGAGCCATGATTGATGGTCAGATTCATGACATTACAAAAGTGGCTGATGTTATCAGAGCAGTGAAGACTCAGTTAGAACAACAGGTAGGCAGAAAATTAACAGATGTATGTATTGCAGCAGCAGGCAGAATTCTAAAAACCGTAGCAGTTAAAGCAGACTATGAATTTCCAAGTGAAACAATTGTAAATGAGGAACATATTCACTCTTTGGATCTAATCGGTGTAGAAAAAGCATATGATACCATCCGAGAGGAACTTAAATCCGAGCATATTCATTATTACTGCGTTGGGTATTCCGTAATTCGTTATTATTTGAATGATTATACCATTCTCAATCTGGAGGGGCATAAAGCAAATAAAATATCAACTGAATTAATTGCAACCTTCTTACCGGATGAAGTGGTAGATGGATTATATGCAGCAGTTGAAAAGGCAGATTTACAGGTGGCCAATTTAACTTTAGAGCCTATTGCAGCAATTAATATTGCAATTCCTGATAAATTTCGGTTATTAAATATTGCCTTGGTGGATGTAGGTGCAGGAACTTCCGATATTTCCATTACAAAGGATGGGAGTATAACTGCATATGGCATGATACCTTATGCAGGAGATGAAATCACGGAAGCCATTGTTCAGAAATACTTAGTGGTATTTAATGAAGCAGAGGCTATGAAAACAGCATGCCTTAGAAAAAAGAATATTACCTTTAAAGACATTATGGGAATTAAACATAAGATCACTTCTCAGGAAATTTTAGAATCCATTGATGATACCATTCGTAAAATCACCAAGTCCATTGCAGATAAAATCGTAGAATTAAATGGCGGTAAAGCTGTAAGTGCTGTATTTGTAGTTGGAGGCGGCGGTAAAATAACTGGTTTTGCCGGCAGATTGGCAGAGTACTTAGAGCTGCCTTACGAACGTGTGGCATTACGTGGAGAAGAAGTATTGCAGGAAATTACTTTCTTACAAGAAAAGATAAAGAAAGATCCATTACTGGTAACGCCTATTGGTATTTGCTTGAATTTCTATGATCAGAAGAATAATTTTATCTTTGTAAATGTAAATGGTGAACGTATTAAACTATACGATAACAATAAATTAACCATTGTAGATGCGGCTTTGCAGGTGGGTTTTCCCAATGAAAAACTATTTCCAAGAAGAGGAAAAACCATACATTATACAATCAATGGAACAAAGCGCATGGTACGGGGAGAATTGGGTGAAGCCTCTGTGGTTAAGCGAAACGGTGAGGTGGTGGGCCTTAGCCATCCCATTGAGCAAAACGACAGAATAGAAATTATTGAATCTACCCAAGGCAGTGATGCTGTTTATATGGTAAGTCAGCTTCCGGAATACAGTGGAACGATTTCTATTGTATTTAACGGGCAAAACATTCAATGTCCTAAATTTGTGTTGGCAAACAAGAAATTGGTATCCGGTTTTTATAGTCTTCAGGATAAGGATGAAATTGAAATATTGAATTATTATACCTTGGAACAAATCCTTGAATTTATGGATTTAGAATATAGAGAAACGATTCTTGTAAATAATACGACAGCTTCTCTGGATGATAAAATATATGAGAATTTTTCCATAGAATATGAATTGCCGGAAGATACCTACGAGGAAGAATATGCGGCTTCTCATGAGGAAGTGAATCCAGATTACCAAAATAGAAAAGGCAGTCCGGCAGAATCAGCGGAAAACCGTGTTAATAGTGCTTCTGATATACAGACGGAGGACAGTCAAGAAATCAGGGATATGTATATAACTGTTAACGGAGAAAGCGTTAAATTATCGAAGAAGAAAAACTACATATTTGTTGATATATTTGATTTTTATCCTTTTAATTTATCAACGTTAGGAGGTTCAAAACTAATTACAATCATTAATGGAGAACCGGCAGTATTTACGTCTCCGTTAAAAGATGGAGATGTAATTGAATTATATTGGAAATCCTAAAAAGGTAGGAAGTTTATTGGAACTTATTGTTTTGTATAGTTTATTGTGCAATTATGAAGAAAAGCATGAGAAGCCGCAAAACAGCGGTATGTTCAAGATTGTGAAACAGAAACTCTTATATAGTTTCTGAGGAAATATTAAGGAAAAGTATTGACAAAATCTTAGGAATAGGTAATACTTTGACATTATAAAATGCTTAGGAGGTACTTATGGATTTATGCAGTATATCTAGTGGCAGCAGTGGGAATTGTACCTTTGTTGGCAGTAAAAATACAAAATTACTGGTAGATGCAGGTATTAGCGGCAAGAAAATAGAGAACGGGTTAAACAGTATTGATGTGCATCCGGAGGATATTCAAGGAATCTTAGTAACCCATGAACATGCGGATCATATTATGGGTCTGGGGGTTCTTGCCAGAAGGTATAATACACCTATATATGGAACGGCAGAAACTATTAACGCAATACTTCGGATGAAGAATATAGGACGTATAGCAGAAGATTTATTACATTACGTGGTTCCGGATAAGTCGTTTCAAATCAATGATATTACAGTAGAACCTTTTTCTACATCACATGATGCTTCCAATCCCGTATGTTATACCTTTCAATCAGATGGACATAAAGTAGGGATGGCAACAGACTTAGGAAAATACGATGATTATATTATCTCTAAACTATCCGATTCAGAAATTCTTTTATTAGAAGCAAATCATGATATAAATATGTTAATGGTAGGGGGATATCCTTATTACTTAAAGCAAAGAATATTAGGAGACAGAGGGCATTTGTCCAATGACTATTCCGCAAAATTACTTTGCAAACTACTTCATGATAAATTAAAACATATTACATTAGCCCATCTTAGTAAAGAAAATAATTATGAAGAATTGGCTTATGAAACTGTCAGAGTGGAATTAAATCAGCATATGGATGACAAAACTTCCGGGAAGATACTTAGTGTAGCAAAAAGAGATGCAGCATCTGAGATGTTATCCACTACTTAAAAACATATGAGTAATAAGCAGACGTATTGTATGCAGAATGGAGTCAGAATGAAGAAGACAATAATAACTGTAGTAGGAAAAGACAAAGTTGGTATCATTGCAAATATTTGTACTTATTTAGCAAATAACAGAGTTAATATTCTGGATATTTCACAGACTATAGTACAAGGATATTTTAATATGATGATGATTGTGGACAGTAATAATTCACCTAAGAATTTCGAACAGCTTGCAACAGAACTAGAGCAAATTGGTGATGAAATTGGTGTCATTATTAAGACACAACATGAGGACATCTTTAATAAAATGCACCGCCTATAAGAAGTGGTGCTTTTTTGCAATATAAAAGATTGAATAATTGAAAGGTGCGTATTAGGATGATCAATATTAATGAAGTCTATGAAACCAATAAAATGATTGAACAAGAGAATTTGGACGTTAGAACCATAACATTGGGTATAAGTCTCCTGGACTGTGCGGATAATAATCTGGACGAATTAAATAGAAAGATTTATGATAAAATTACTACCGTTGCAAAAAATTTGGTTGCAACGGGTAAATCCATCGAAAGAGAGTATGGTATTCCTATTGTGAATAAAAGAATCTCTGTTACACCAATTTCCTTAATTGGAGCTTCTTCCTGCAAATGCCCGGAAGATTATGTTAAAATAGCAGAGACTTTAGATAGAGCGGCACAAACTGTGGGTGTTAACTTTATCGGCGGTTATTCTGCCCTTGTATCCAAAGGAATGACAGAAAGTGATGAAAACTTAATTCGCTCCATTCCCCAGGCTTTAGCAATTACAGAAAGAGTATGCAGTTCTGTTAACGTTGGTTCCACAAAATCAGGAATCAACATGGATGCAGTAAAATTACTGGGCGAAATTATATTAGAAACAGCAGAAAAAACAAAAGAGAGAGATTCCTTAGGTTGTGCTAAATTAGTAGTATTTTGCAATGCTCCGGATGATAACCCATTTATGGCCGGTGCTTTCCATGGAGTAACGGAAGCGGATGCTATTATTAATGTTGGGGTCAGCGGACCGGGAGTTGTAAAGACTGCTTTACAGGAGATTCGGGGAGCTGATTTTGAAACACTTTGCGAAACTATTAAGAAAACTGCTTTTAAGATAACCAGAGTAGGACAATTGGTGGCACAGGAAGCTTCTAAAAGAATGAATATCCCATTTGGAATTATTGATTTATCCTTAGCACCCACTCCTGCAGTTGGAGATAGTATCGCTGAGATTTTTGAAGAGATGGGCTTAGAATATGCAGGTGCCCCAGGAACTACCGCAGCATTGGCATTATTAAATGACCAGGTGAAAAAAGGCGGTGTTATGGCTTCTTCCTATGTTGGCGGGTTAAGCGGAGCTTTTATACCTGTCAGTGAAGATCAGGGTATGATCAATGCCGTAAGTGCAGGAGCGCTTACTTTGGAAAAGCTGGAAGCAATGACCTGTGTATGTTCCGTTGGACTTGACATGATAGCAATACCGGGAGATACCAAGGCAGCTACTATATCCGGAATTATTGCTGATGAAATGGCTATTGGAATGATAAATCAAAAGACTACCGCAGCAAGGCTGATACCTGTCATCGGAAAGAAAGTAGGAGACAGAGCGGAATTTGGCGGACTGTTAGGATATGCTCCGGTTATGCCGGTAAATCAGTTTAGTTGTGATGCGTTCATTAATCGTGGAGGAAGAATTCCTGCGCCAATTCACAGTTTTAAAAATTAATTATAAGAATTAGAATTTAATTGAAAAGTGAGGTAAACATTATGAATGAAAAATTAAAAGAACTGGATTATAAAAAGATATTTCACTATTTTACTGAGATATCAGCAATACCAAGAGGTTCTAAAAATAATACTGCCATAAGTAATTATCTGGCTGAATTTGCAAAGACAAGAAGCTTGGAATATATCCAGGATGAATATGAAAATGTAGTGATTATTAAAGAAGCTTCTAAGGGTTATGAGAATGCTCCTGTTGTTATGATTCAAGGCCATATGGATATGGTTTGTGAGAAAACCAGTGACAGTAACCATGATTTCATAACAGAAGGACTTGAACTTTTAGTAGATAACGACTATATTCATGCGGACCGTACCACATTAGGGGCGGATAATGGTATTGCCGTTGCCTATGCTCTTGCATTTTTAGATGATGAGACATTACAGCATCCAAGAATAGAAGCAATCTTTACAACTGATGAAGAAGTCGGTATGGAAGGCGCCATTGGCTTGGATGTTACACCTTTAAAAGGTAAATATTTAATTAATGTTGACTCTGAGGATGAAGGTTCTTTGCTTATCAGTTCCTCCGGTGGTTTAACCGGCACCTGCGAATTACCAATCAATCGTGTATCCGGTAACGGATTAAAAATAAAACTTACCATCAGTGACCTGCAAGGGGGACATTCCGGTGCTGAAATCCATAAAAATAGAACCAATGCTACTAGACTTATGGGAAGATTGCTTTTTGAACTAAGAGAATCTGTAGGATACGGCTTAATCGAGATGAAGGGCGGACAAAAAGATAATGCCATTCCAAGAGACAGCTTTGCTGAGATTTGCATTAACCCGGAAGATTTAGAGAGCTTTACTAAGGCTATTGAGGATCTTTCGCTTAAATATAAGAATGAATTTAAGACCAGTGAGCCTCATTTGTCAATTCATGTTCAAAATCTTTCTGAAGGAACTTTTGAATGCCTTCATCCTACTTCATTTGAAAAGGTACTGTTTATGCTTGTGAATACCCCTAATGGAGTGCAGGTTATGAGTTCTAACATTCCTGGCTTAGTAGAAAGTTCTTTGAATTTAGGAATATTCCATGTGGATGCGGATAAGGCCGTATTCTGCTTCTCTGTTCGTAGTTCTGTAAATAGTTATAAACAATATTTAGCCGGCAGACTGAATTACATGGCCAGTTTTTTAGGCGGGGAATTCTATGTAAGAGGACAATATCCGGCTTGGGAATATAAAAAAGATTCTAAATTAAGAGACCATTTATTCAAAGTCTTTGTAGAGCAGTATGGATATGAACCAAAATTAGAAGCCATTCATGCAGGTCTGGAGTGTAGTTTCTTTGCAGAAAAAATTCCTGGTATTGATATTGTTTCTCTGGGACCGGATATGTATGACATCCATACGCCAAAGGAAAAACTAAGTATATCCTCTGCTGTTCGTGTTTATAAATACTTGGAAAAGGTAATTGAAGGATTAAAATAGTATGAATAAAAAGAAATTCTATGCCAGGCTGCGGACCATAGTAATTGTTATTTGCATATTAACAGTCGGTATTATTGGTGAATTGATTGCTTATTCTTATATTAAGATTTCGGATAAAGCTAAGGAAGATTCTTATGTGGAAAAGGACTTGAATAGGGAGGGCGATAACCAGGAAACCACCAATGAAGACCCGGCTAAGGACTCCGATACGGCATCTGGAGAACATAATAGTGATGTGGAAAAAGATGATAGGGATTCTGAAAATGAGAATCCCTATGAGGATACGAATGAAACAAATGCCAATGATAAAAATACTGATGAGATTGTAATGCTGTTTACGGGAGATATTTATTTATCCGATTTTATTTTAAATCAGTATAACAAAAAGGGTGTGGATGGAATTCTTTCAGAAAACATTCAGAAAGAATTTCAAAACGCCCATATTGTTATGGCTAATGAAGAATTTCCTTTTAGCAATAGAGGTTCAAAAGCTAAGGATAAACAATTTACTTTCCGGATTGATCCTCAATATGCGCAAGTTTTTACAGACATGATGATTAACGTGGTGACTTTAGGCAATAATCATGTATTAGATTATGGTATTGAGGCTTTACAAGATACCTTTAGTGCATTACAAGGTGCTAAGATACCATATGTTGGTGCAGGTAACAATATAAAAGAAGCACGAGAAACGGAATATTTTGATGTTGGTGAAAAAACCATTGCCATATTAGGTGCTTCACGGGTTATCCCAGTTGCTGAATGGAACGCAGGAGAGAACAAACCCGGATTATTTACCACTTATGATCCCACTGCACTGATAGCAGAAATTGAAACTGCCAAGTCACAAAGTGATTATGTTATTGTATATGTCCATTGGGGGATTGAGAAGAATAACCACCCGGAAGAATATCAGCGTAAGATGGCAAAACAATACATAGACGCAGGCGCAGACCTGGTTGTAGGAAGCCATCCTCATGTGCTGCAGGGAGTGGAGTATTATAAAGATAAGCCCATTATTTATAGTTTGGGCAACTTTATGTTTTATAATAATATTCCACAGACGGCTTTGCTAAAGGTAACTTTACAAGAAGGGGATTCTGTAAAAACAGAGCTATTACCTGCAAAGGCAGAGAATGGGACAACATTTATATTAGAAGATCCAGTAGAAATTCAAAAGTTTTATAAGTATATAACAGACATATCATATGGCGTAACTTTTGATAAAACAGGTGCCATATCCTATTAGTCTTTATATTAGCATAATAAGTATTTTACACTACGTTAATAGTATGCTATAATATTTTATGCCAGTATTTGGAACTATTATTCTATAAATACTGAATTAAATAAAATCATGGGAGTTAAGCTTGAAAGAATTTCATTCTTTATGCTGTGCAAAAGTGCCCAGACTTTGGAAGGAGCATGGTTATTAGAAATGAATAAAAATGAAAATGAATGCAGTGGACAAGAAAAAGATAATTGTAAGTGCACAGAGGATGACGTTAATACAGAAGATTTAAATATAGAGGAAGATTTTGATTTAACCAAGTGGATTGATGATGTAGTAGATGAGAATGTACCTTTAGACGAAGAACTTGCCTTAGCCCAGGAAGAAGAGGAAATCTTAAGCGATATCAGTGCTTCTATTGGTAAGCAAATACAGGAAGAACTGGATACAAGCGACGATGTAAAACAGAAACGAAACATACCCTTATGGGTTAAAATAGTGGGCGGAACCCTTGGGACTTTTTTACTGGTTTGTATTTTACTGATTATTACTCCCGGTGGCAGAAATTTTATATGGAATACAGCAGTGAATATTGCATATGGGCGTATGAAATATAACGATGGAGCTGAAGTGGTACAGCAAACCGTAATTGATGATGTGGAAGAAGACGCACTTAAGAACCAGATTACAGACACTCCTGTTTCATGGGATACAAGACATGCGGAGGATGGAGCCAGACAAGAAGAAGGTGTCATTAATGTATTATTATTAGGGGAAGAAGCTATTGATTCAGGTGGCGGTCGCGGGCGTACCGACATCATGATTATTGCAACTATGAACACCAAGGATAAGAAATTAAAATTAACTTCTTTGATGAGAGATTTATTGGTACAGATTCCCGGCAATAAAGATAATAAATTAAATGCTGCCTACGAAATAGGTGGAATCCCTTTATTATATGAAACAATAGAATTAAACTTCGATGTAAAGCTGGATGGCTATGTAAGAGTAGGATTTGATGATTTTGAATCTGTTATTAATAAACTTGGCGGGGTTAATATTACATTAACAGAGTCAGAGGCACGTTATTTAAATAATACGAACTATATCTCAAAACCACAATACCGAAAGGTAGTACCGGGATTACAAACACTAAACGGAAACCAGGCTTTGGGATATTGCCGTGTTCGTTATGTATCAACAAACAATCATGAAAGAGATGACTACGGAAGGACTTCCAGACACCGTGTTGTATTAAATGCAATATTTGATAAATATAAATCAAAAAGTCTGCCGGAATTATCCTTATTACTTTATGATATCTTGCCTTTAATATCAACAGATATAACCAAGAATGAATTTGAGACTTATTTAAAAGTTGCTGTTAGCATGGGATTATCAGAGATTGAGGATATTCGTATACCAGCTGATAATACATTCGAGGAAGGTTACGCCAGAAAAATGGCGGTCTTAATACCGGATTTGGAGGCAAATATAAAAGTACTTCATGAATTTATATTTGGCAGCGTAGAAGAATAAAAGTCAGGACTTGCTATATAGATATGTTTAGCAAGTCCATTTTAATGTCGTTTTTCAGAGGTTTTATAATTGAGATAAGGGGATAGGGTCATATCTAATTTCTATGCACATATAATAAAAAGAAAGCCATATTTTAAAGAAGGTGCATATGAGAAAATTAAATATACCTGCAGAAAAGAAACCTTTTTATTTCTTTAGTGTTCTTTTATTCATTACTGTCCTATATTCTGGTTATTTACTGAATCAAATTGGCTTACATATGTATGTCAATCGTATAAATGGTACAAGTATTCAATACGAAGAATTCCGTAAAATGAAGCTGCCCCCTTCCCGAATAAAGAAAGTGAAAAAGGACATAGATAAAGTAGAAGACTTAACTATAACTATGTTAATAAATGATTATGAGTTATCAGAGAAAAAGAATATAAAGACAAGTAATCTAAAAAAACTGCTTCCACAAGTAAAACATAATGAAGCTTATCAAGAATTAAAGAAATATTACTATGCAATACTTAACGATATAAAATATTTTCCTCTTCCTCTAAAAGAAAATGGTGACTCATATGTAACCTTTGATGATTCCTGGTATGCGGACCGAAATTACGGCGGGGCCAGAAAACATGAGGGAACGGATTTGATGCCGGAATATAGCATTACCGGCCTATATCCAATAATCAGTATAACCGACGGAGTAGTGGAGAAAATAGGGTGGCTGGAAAAGGGTGGTTACCGAATAGGGATACGTGCCCCTTCAGGTGCTTACTTTTATTATGCTCATTTGGAATCCTATGCGGAAGGTATAAAAAAGGGAGATAAAATAAAAGCAGGCCAACTACTAGGGTTTATGGGGGACAGTGGTTATGGACCTGAGGGTACAACAGGTATGTTCGCTGTACACTTGCATTTGGGAATATACATAGATACCCCTAACGGAGAGCTTAGTGTAAATCCTTACTATATCCTTTTATATTTACAGTCACAGTAAAACCCAATTATATATATCAGCTTCATAAAAATAGTCTGATTATACCACAAATATATTGTAAAAAAATTTCCACAAAATAATATGAATATGATATAATACAAACGTAATGAGGAAAATACAAGCTTGCTTGTATTCTCCGAATGGAGAGCCAAGATCCTGAACAGTTTTTATGTTCAGGATATAATACAAACGTAATGAGGAAAATGCAAGCTCGCTTGCATTCTCCGAATGGAGAGCCAAGATCCTGAACAGCTTTTATGTTCAGGATATAATACAAACGTGTGGATTCCTAATTTTTAGAATCCACCCATAAAAGTTTTGTGCGAAGAAAAAGACAGAAAACTTCGGCAAAAAAATAAATGGGGACAGGAGAGGAATTGTATGGAAATTCAGTTATGGAGAGAAATATTAGATCCCTATGTTTTAGCAGTTGATGAATTGGTAGTTAAGTTCAATCATATTATTGATGAATATCGAAAAATGGGTGATTATTCACCGATTGAACAAGTAAATGGCAGAGTGAAAACCATATCAAGTATCTTAGAAAAATCCCAGAAAAAGGGCATTGATTTAGAGAATATGGAAGAAGAAATCGAAGACATCGCAGGAATTCGTATTATCTGCCAGTTTGTAGAAGATATTAACAAAGTAGTGGAAATCATAAAAAAAAGAACGGATATGACTGTAAAAAGTGAAAAAGATTACATTGCACATATGAAAACCAGCGGCTACAGAAGTTATCATTTAATAATTTACTACAATGTTCAGACTCTTACTGGTACCAAGCAAATTCAAGCGGAGATTCAGATTCGTACCTTGGCCATGAACTTTTGGGCAACCATTGAACATTCCCTTCAGTATAAATACAAACATAATATGCCGGAACATATTCGACATAGACTTTCCAGAGCAGCCGATGCCATAATTGCATTAGATGCCGAAATGTCACAGATTCGCGGTGAAATTATGGATGCGCAAAATTCATTTAAAATAAAAGCTAATACCGTATCGGATATATTAACCAATATTCAGAATTTGTATAAAGTAGCCAATAAGAGGGAAGTTCTTAAGATTCAAGATGAATTTTATAAAATTTATGAGACCGGAGATTTGGAGCAATTAGAACGTTTTAGCAAGGAATTGGACGTGATATCGGAAGGATACCGGGCTCAAAGTTTGAGATAGATATAAATGAAGTTGTCATTCTGATGTATATTCAGCTTTGTCATATGGAGAAGGAATACAGATAAAGCATGGTGAAGAACTTTTGCGAATTCTGCTTCGAAGAATTACAATCAGAATGACATGAGTATAATACTAAAAACAAATAGAAACAGTTTACAGAATTAAGGAGATTTTATGACATTACCTAAGCTTTTTGAAGAGCGTATGAAGAACCTGTTAGAGGAGGAATATACAGATTTTCTTCATTCTTATGACCAGAAACATTACAGTGGACTTCGTGTAAATACATTAAAATTAACACCGAAAGAATTTGAAGCCATTTGTCCTTTCGAAATTACCAGAATACCTTGGATTGAGAACGGCTATTATTATAACGGAAATGAGCAACCAGCAAGACATCCCTATTATCATGCTGGCTTATATTATATTCAGGAACCCAGTGCCATGACTCCAGCCAATTTACTTCCAGTAGAACCGGGAGATAAGGTATTGGACTTATGTGCCGCTCCGGGAGGTAAAAGTACGGAACTTGCTGCAAAGCTAAAAGGAGAGGGCCTTTTGGTAGCCAATGATATCAGTAATTCCAGGGCGAAAGCATTGCTTAAGAATATTGAGTTATTTGGTGTCCGTAATGCTGTTGTTGTCAGTGAAGCCCCTGCTAAACTGGCTAATTACTTCGAAGGTTATTTTGATAAAATATTAGTAGATGCACCTTGTTCCGGAGAAGGTATGTTTCGAAAGAGCCCTTCCATTATGAAAAACTGGGAACAATATGGTGTAGACTATTATAATAAATTACAAAAAGAAATCATACTATATGCCGCAAAAATGTTAAAGCCAGGCGGGAAGATGCTATATTCTACCTGTACTTTTTCAACGGAAGAGAATGAAGGAACTATTAAGTATTTGTTGGAAAATTGTCCGGAATTTCATGTTTTAAATCCAATAGAAAACAAGGCGGATAAGAGTGAGGTATCCTATGAAGGATTTTCATTTGGAAGGCCGGAGTGGATAGAAGGTCCTGAGGAATTAAAAAACTGCATACGTCTATGGCCTCATAAGATTCATGGAGAAGGGCATTTTATCACTCTTTTGGAAAAATCCTCTTCACAGGAAATAGGGTATTCTGCAGGCAAAATAAATTATGGAAATTTATCCGATGAAGCGGAAGCGTTTATGAATCAATTGGATGTAGAATGGGATTCTAAACAGATTGATATCCGTGAGGACAAGTTATATTTATATCCCCAAGAGCTTCCGTCTTTAAAAGGCTTAAGAATTATGAGACCGGGATTATTCCTTGGTGAGATGAAGAAGAACCGTTTTGAACCAAGTCAGGCTCTGGCAAGTTCGCTTAAAATCAGTGAATATAGCCAAATTATAAACTTATTGGCAGAGAACCCGGATACTATAAAATATCTAAAATGTGAAACCATTGATGTATCCGGAGAATATAAAGATGGTTGGCAGCTTATATGTGTTGATGGCTATCCTTTAGGATGGGGAAAGCTTACCGGACAAACATTGAAAAATAAATATCTTCCCGGTTGGAGATGGATGTAATGAAACAGATTGAAAGGATACGAGGTGAATGGGCAATACAGTTCGTTTGGACAAATATCTTACCGATATGGGTGTTGGAACAAGAAGTGAAGTAAAAACTTATATCAGAAAAGGACGGGTTCAGGTAGATGGACAAGTTGTAAAAGGGTCGGATATAAAAATAAACATAACCGATACCCAAGTACTATTTGACAATAATATAGTACAGTATGAAAAATTCGTCTATTATATGTTAAATAAACCGGCGGGAGTAGTGTCTGCAACTACGGACAATCATTGCACTACAGTTGTAGAATTGATTAAAGAAGCAAATAGCAAAGAAATCTTTCCTGTGGGAAGGCTGGATAAGGATACAGAAGGCTTATTACTGCTTACAAATGATGGAGAGCTGTCCCACCAACTACTTTCTCCCAGAAAGCATGTTGCAAAAGTGTATTATGCCAAAGTAAAAGGCTGCGTAACTGAGGAGGATGTTCAGTTATTTGAAAAAGGAGTAAAAATCAATGAAGAATTTACAACCTTGCCTTCAGTTTTGAATATTATAAAATCAGATGAAATATCAGAAATTGAATTAACTATCTATGAAGGCAAATTTCATCAGGTAAAACGAATGTTTCTTGCTGTAGGAAAAGAAGTTATATATTTAAAACGCCTAAGCATGGGAAGTTTAAAATTAGATGAAACCCTTATTCCGGGGGAATATAGAAGGCTTACCAAGGAGGAAATTGATTCTCTTAAAAGCAGTTAGGAAGAAAATAAAATTAGAAAAGGTGTATAAATGTTTAATAATGTTAAAGCAGTTTTATTTGATTTAGACGGCACTCTAGTGGATTCCATGTGGATGTGGAAAGATATTGATGTTGAATTCTTAAATAAATATGGAATGGAGTATCCGGAAGGCTTACAAGAAAGTATTGAAGGAATGAGTTTTTCAGAAACGGCAGAATATTTCAAAAGCCGATTTCAGTTAAAACAATCTTTAGAACATATCAAAGAAGAGTGGAATGAAATGGCCTGGCATAGATATACCAGCCAGGTTCCACTAAAAGAAGGAGCATTAGAGCTGCTTAAGTATTTAAAAGAAAATAATATAAAGGCAGGTATCGCAACCAGTAATTCCAGAGAACTTGTGAATTTGATTGTTCAAAAATTAGAAGTGGAATCTTATTTTGGTTCTATTCGAACTGCCTGTGAAGTAGAAAAAGGAAAGCCATCACCGGATATATACTTATTAGTAGCAGAAGATTTAAATGTCAAACCGGAAGAATGCCTGGTATTTGAAGATGTACTTCCGGGGGTTATGGCAGGAAAGAATGCCGGAGCAAAAGTCTGTGCCGTATATGATGCGTATTCTGTTAAAGATACGGATGTGAAAAAAGAAGCTGCAGATTATTATGTTAGTTCTTTTTT
This sequence comes from Anaerocolumna sp., assembly GCF_032079385.1. NCBI lineage: Bacteria > Bacillati > Bacillota > Clostridia > Lachnospirales > Lachnospiraceae > Anaerocolumna > Anaerocolumna sp. The sequence goes on along the minus strand of NZ_DAMAUC010000011.1, from coordinate 27,729 downwards.
TGAACTTCCTATATTTCAGGATAAGAAACCGGATTATAAACTAAATATTGAATTAGAAAACTAGATATTAATAGAAAAATAGACATTAATAGAAAATTTAAATATTAATAGAAAATTAGATATTGAGAGATCAGAAAAGCCAATACTTTGAAAGGCCAACTTATGAAGATATTAATAGTAGAAAAAAATGAAGCCGGACAGCGTTTAGATAAGCTTTTAATGAAGCAGCTGAATAAAGCACCTAAAAGTTTTATTTATAAGATGCTGCGTAAGAAGAATATAACCCTAAACGGTAAAAAAGCCGAAGGCTCTGAAATAACCAAAATGGATGATGAAATTAAATTCTTTTTATCCGAGGAAACTATAGAAAAATTTAGTGAACAGAGCGATACTACAGTAGTAGAAAGAGAATTTGACATCGTCTACGAAGATAGCAATATATTAGTAGTAAATAAACCTGCAGGTTTATTATCCCAAAAATCAGTGCCGGAGGATGTGTCTTTAGTGGAGCAGGTAATTTCCTATTTACTAACTTCTGGGCAGATTACCCAGGAGGAGTTACAGACCTTTAAGCCCTCAATCTGCAATCGCTTAGACCGCAATACCAGTGGGTTAGTAGTGACAGGAAAAAGCTTAATAGGACTTCAGACCATGTCGGGGTTATTCCGTGACCGATCTCTTCATAAATATTATCTTTGTATTGTAAAAGGTAAGATGGAGAAACCTGGACAGGTATCCGGATACCTGAAAAAAGATAAGAAGACCAATCAGGTTACAGTAAGTAAAGGTAAGATAGAAGAGGGCGACTTCATTCAGACGGAATATGAACCGATTAAATATAATGAAGATTATACGTTATTAAGGGTAAAATTAATAACAGGAAAGACACATCAGATTCGTGGGCATTTAAGCAGTATAGGACATCCTATTGCAGGTGATACCAAGTACGGTAACGGGAACATGAATAAGTGGTTTAGAAAAGAATTTGGTCTGGAACATCAGCTGTTACATTCTTACCAAATTATTTTTCCTAAAATGACAGAGGAGTTTCAGCATTTAAGCGGAATGGAATTAACTGCAGAAGAACCGGAGTTATTTCAAAGAATAGAAAAACAATTGTTTCACTAAGGGTGCTGAAAATTGCTCCTTCCAAGAGGTGCGTCATACTTGGCGGGAGATTAGGACAATAATTTTCGGATACACCCAGAAATGGAAGGAGGATTAAGTATGCCGTTATGGAACTCCAGAGGCCTTAGAGGGTCGTCGCTGGAAGAACTAATCAATCTTACCAATGTAAAATACAGAGAAAAGAAATTGGCATTGATTCAAAAGATTCCTACGCCTATTACTCCAATTAATATAGATAAAGAGAAGAGGCATATTACTTTAGCATATTTTGAAGAAAAAAGTACGGTGGATTATATTGGGGCCGTACAGGGGGTTCCGGTCTGTTTTGATGCAAAGGAGTGCGCTGTAGATACCTTTGCAATACAAAACATACATGAACACCAAGTAAATTTTATGAAAGAATTTGAGGAACAGGGAGGCGTTGCTTTCCTGTTGATTTATTATTCAAAGAAAGATTATTATCATTACCTGCCCTATAAAAAGCTTTTGGAATTTTGGGAAAGAGCCAAACAGGGAGGAAGAAAAAGTTTCCGCTTTGAGGAACTAAACCCGGGGAATGAAATACAATGTATCAATCATGTATTTGTCCACTACCTTGAGAATTTAGCAAAAGATATAGAAAACCGTGAATAAAATAAGGGCAAAAATTACATAAAAACATTTATAGGAGAAGTAAGAATTTGATTATACGAGAAATAAGAACTTGATTATAGTAGAAATAAGAATATGATTAGTTGACATACTTAAAACTCTATACTATAATTATTTAAATTATTATGGTAATGAATTATCACGTTACCATGTTAAAGCAAGTGAAGTAATAATGAAATAAAAAGTTCTTTGCGTAAAAAGCAGCGCGGAAATATGGAAAGGTTGAAAGTGTCTTATCCTTTCAATCGGTGCTTTGTGCTACCCACAAAGTTTCCAGACTTTGAAAGGAGCAGGGTAAAATATGATAAATAAATTATTGCATACACCGGAAGGCGTAAGAGATATATACAATGGTGAATGTGAAAGCAAATTGCAGCTTCAGAACCGGCTTCATCAGGTTATGAAACTCCATGGATTTAAAGACATTCAGACTCCGACCTTTGAATTTTTTGACATATTCAATAAAGAACGGGGTACAGTAGCAGATAAGGATATGTATAAATTCTTTGATAAAGAAGGAAATACACTGGTTTTACGTCCGGATATTACTCCCTCCATAGCCAGATGTGCCGCAAAATATTATAAGAATGAAGAACTGCCCATACGTCTATGTTATATGGGAAGTACTTTTATTAATAATAGCAGCTACCAGGGAAAGTTAAAGGAATTCACCCAGTTAGGCGCGGAATTAATGAATGATAGTTCCATTGATGCTGATGCTCAGATGCTTGCACTTACAATTGAGTGCTTATTGCAGGCAGGACTTAAAGAATTTCAGGTTGAAATAGGAGATGCTGACTTTTTCCGGGGCTTAGTGGAAGAAGCAGGGTTTAATGGAGAGGAAGAGAACCAATTTAGAATTCTTATTGAGAACAAGAATCTGTTTGGAGTGGAAGAAATTATATCAAATAAGGATATATCTTCTAACTTAAACAATTTTCTTAAATCTTCCTGAATTATTCGGTTCTTTAGATAAATTCACTTATGTAAAGTCCTTAACAAAGAATGATAGGGCGTTAAAAGCAATCAAACGTTTAGAAGACTTATATTCCATATTGACCATATATAAATTAGAAAAATACGTATCTTTTGATTTGGGAATGTTAAGTAAATACAATTACTATACCGGTATTATATTCAAGGCTTATACTTATGGCACCGGCGAACCTATAGCCACCGGCGGACGTTATGATAATCTGGTGGGACAGTTTGGAAAACAAGCGCCTGCAATTGGTCTGGCATTCTATGTAGATCAGTTAATGCTTGCATTATCCAGACAAAAGAAAGGCTTGGAAATGACCGCTGAAAACACATTAATCCTTTATAAAACAATGGTACGTCAGCATGCCATTATACTTGCCAATCACTTTAGAAATGAAGGCATGAATATTGAATTATTACGTGTTAGAACAGATTTTACTTTAGAGGATTATATTGCTTATGCAAAGAGAAACAGAATAGGCGGTATTCTTTATTTTGAAACACCGGAAGTAATTAAAGTAATTAATTCTGATAGTGGAGTAATTCAAGAGGCAAAGTTCGAAGACTTCTTAAAGGAATAATCCAGTATCCGTAAACAATTAAACTTACTGAATAAACTTACTATGAAGCAGAAAGCAGATTATTACTAATGCAGTAAAAATACAATATAATAAAAAAAATACAGGAGCCGGATATTTATTATTGAGATATCACAAGGGCATAGATTGTTAAAATCATAGTAGGAGATAGGAGAAAATCGTATGAGATATTTAACCTTTGCACTAGCGAAAGGCAGGATGGCGAATAAAACATTGGATATACTGGAGCAGATAGGCTATACCTGTGAAGAAATGAAGGATCCGAAATCTCGGAAGCTTATTTTTACAAATGAAGAACAAAAGATTAAGATATTTCTGTCAAAGGCAAACGATGTCCCTACCTATGTGGAATATGGAGCCGCTGATATTGGTGTTGTAGGTAAAGATACCATATTAGAGGAAGGCAGAAAATTATATGAAGTAATTGATTTAGGAATCGGAAAATGCAGAATGTGTGTAGCCGGTCCTAAAGATGCAAAAAAGCTCCTTGAGAATGGTGAATTAATCCGTGTTGCAACCAAATACCCTAATATAGCTAAGGATTATTTTTATAATAAAAAACATCAGACAGTGGAAATTATTAAGTTAAACGGATCTATAGAGTTGGCTCCTATTGTAGGGCTTGCTGAGGTTATTGTAGATATTGTAGAGACCGGCTCTACTTTACGGGAGAATGGATTGGAAGTACTTGAGGAAATATGTCCATTGTCAGCCAGAATGGTAGTCAACCAAGTAAGCATGAAGATGGAAAATGAGCGGATTACCAAGTTAATTAATGATTTGAGAGAGGTTCTTGCTCATAATAAAGAATGATCCTTATCAAACATAAACATTAGATAACCAATAACCAATACACAGGTATAAAGAAAGGAGCTTCCCATGAAAATCATTCCATTAAATTCCCAATCCAAGATGAACATATTAGAAAACCTTTTAAAAAGAAGTCCGAACCAATATGAAGAATATACTAATGCTGTAAATAATATAATAGAAGATGTAAAATCCAGAAAAGACGAAGCAATATTTGAATACACCAAAAAATTTGATAAAGCAGATATCAATTCCGGTAATATCAGGGTGACCAAGGAAGAGTTTGAGGAAGCCTATTCTTTATTAGACCCTTCCATAGTAGAAGTTATACGTAAAGCTGCCAATAATATCGAAGCTTATCACAGAAAGCAAAAACAATATAGCTGGTTTGACAGCGAGCCGGATGGCAGTTTACTAGGCCAGAAAGTAACGGCAATTGGTGCGGTTGGCGTATATGTTCCAGGTGGCAAAGCAGCGTATCCTTCTTCTGTATTAATGAATGTTCTTCCTGCTAAGGTAGCCGGTGTTGAGAGAATAGCTATGGTGACACCACCGGGAAAAAACGGTAAAATATATGAAGGAACTTTGGTGGCAGCAAAAGAAGCGGGTGTTACAGAAATCTATAAAGCAGGCGGAGCCCAGGCTATAGCAGCATTAAGTTTTGGAACAGAAAGTATTAAGAAGGTAGACAAAATAGTAGGCCCCGGTAATATATATGTAGCCCTTGCCAAAAAAGCAGTTTATGGCCATGTAAGCATAGATTCCATAGCAGGACCAAGTGAAATCTTAGTTCTGGCTGATGAAAGTGCCAATCCAAGATATGTAGCAGCAGATTTATTGTCCCAGGCAGAACACGATGAATTGGCTTCTGCCATTTTAATTACTACTAGTAAAGAATTGGCAGAAAAGGTGTCGGAAGAAGTGGATAAATTTGTTGCACAGTTATCCAGAAAAGAGATTATACAAAAGTCATTAGATAATTACGGCTATATTTTATTAGCAGATACTTTGGAAGAAGCTATTGAAACAGCCAATGAAATAGCTTCCGAGCATTTAGAAATCGTTACAAAAGATCCTTTTTATGTAATGACAAAAATTAAGAATGCAGGGGCAATTTTCTTAGGAGAATACAGCAGCGAACCCCTGGGAGATTATTTTGCAGGACCCAATCATGTATTACCTACCAATGGAACCGCTAAATTCTTCTCACCTCTTAGTGTGGATGATTTTATTAAAAAATCCAGTATTATAGCATTTTCAAAAGAAGCGTTAGAACCAATTTATAAAGATATTGTGAAATTTGCTAATGCAGAAGGATTAACTGCACATGCCAATTCCATATCCGTTAGATTCGAAGAATAAGCAATGAATCAAACTATCTTAAAGGAACAAGCATCTTACACTTAGAAGAAAACCTCTTCATACTAGGAAGAATTTCATTCTTACAACCTTTGAAAGGAGCATGGTTATAAAAATGAGTAGAAATGCAAAAGTGGAACGAAAAACCAAAGAGACAGATATTATTCTGGAACTGAATTTAGATGGAACCGGTAAGGGGATGATTGAAACAGGAATCGGATTCTTTAACCACATGTTAGATAACTTTACAAGACACGGGTTTTTTGATTTGAATCTGGTTACAAATGGCGACTTACATGTAGATGCCCATCATACGGTAGAAGATACCGGTATTGTTTTAGGTCAGGCAATCCGTAATGCATTAGGGAACAAAAAGGGAATTAAACGGTATGGAAATGCAATTATTCCAATGGATGAAACTCTGGTATTATGTGCACTTGACTTATCCGGCAGACCTTATCTGGTATTTGACCTTCCTTTAACCGCTGAAAAAGTAGGTTATATGGAAACGGAATTAGTAAAAGAATTCTTTTATGCCATTTCTTACTCAGCAGGCATGAATCTTCACATAAAATTAATTCATGGCTCTAACAACCATCACATTATTGAGGCAGCATTTAAAGCTTTTGCAAAAGCCTTAGATCAAGCGGTTCAATATGATGAAAGAATTGAAGATGTGTTATCCACAAAAGGAACGGTGGACTAAAGGAGGTGCATTCATGTATAAAAAAATTATACCTTATATTAATTGTGAAAATGAAATAGCAGCTAATGTAATAAATGAGGCTGCCAAATATGATTATAGTGGCGGGGACGCATTATTTTTGTATAACTATTCCCTGGATGAAGTTTCGGAAGAGGAATTCTTATGTACAGTGAAAGAGGTAATCAAACAGGTTGATATTCCTGTATTTGTGGGATGCTATGTAAAACGTTTTGAAGATGTGAAGAAGGCACTGTATACAGGAGCTGCTTATGTAGTTATAAAGTATTCCATATTAAAAGACAAGAAGATTTTAGAGGAAGCTGTCAAACGTTTTGGAATAGATAAGATAGTAGTGGAGCTGGAAGATTATAAGGATATCCAAAAATCTGCATTCATGTCAGAATTAAAGGATTCCGGTGTGTACGCTATTCTATTAAAACATGTTGAATTAACTGGTGAAATTGTAGAAGCAATATCCTCTTTACAGCTGCCGGTTATTATTAGGGACAGCCTTACTAAAAATGATATTGCCAGCCTTCTAGAGCCTTCCAATGTACTTGGTGTTTCTACCAATCATTATAAGGATAAAGACTTATCGAAGGTTAAGATTTCCCTAAAAGCTCAGGATATTCAAGTTAACACCTTTGAAAGTTCCATGGATTTTCGTGATTTTAAGTTAAATGAGGCAGGATTAATCCCTGTTGTGGTACAGGATTATAAAACAAGTGAAGTATTAATGGTGGCTTATATGAACGAAGAAGCTTATCAAAAGACTGTAGAGACCGGTAAAATGACCTATTATAGCAGAAGCCGCCAGTCTTTATGGATCAAGGGAGGAACTTCCGGACATTATCAATATGTAAAATCCATGTCAATTGATTGTGATAAAGATACCATATTGGCAAAAGTTCTTCAGATCGGTGCTGCATGTCATACGGGAAACAGAAGTTGTTTCTTTACAGAACTGTACAAAAAGGAATATGATGATACCAATCCTTTAACTGTTTTATCCGATGTTTACAACATTATCTTAGATCGAAAGCAGAATCCCAAGGAGGGTTCTTATACGAACTATCTTTTTGATAAGGGAATTGATAAGATACTGAAAAAATGTGGAGAAGAAGCAACAGAAATCGTTATTGCTGCGAAAAATCCGGATTCAGAAGAATTAAAATACGAAATATCCGATTTTCTATATCATATGATGGTCTTAATGGCTCAATGTAATTTGGATTGGGACGATATAATAAAAGAACTTGCTCACCGCAGATGATGGAATACCTATAATTTAATTACAAAATAAATCAAAATGAAAAATGAATCAAACTAGAAATCCAGTATAAATGGAAATGCAGCCATTATACTGGATTTTTTTAGCTCTATATTAAAGTATTGCAAGGTACCTTTAAAATCCTCAGCACTGGATAAGATCCAAATGACAAAAACAACACTGGTTCCGATAGAATTATAGGTAAATTTGACGAATGACAATTGCTTTTGGCTTATAAATAAAATATACTTATTTAATAATATACAAAAAAGCATCTAAATATTACGCCTATAAGACAACGTGCATAAAACTGTCAGCCTATAGTGTAAAACGGAGGAACTATTTCATGAAAAAAAAGTGGTTTATTAAAAGTTTCATTTCTTTTGCATTTCCAATATTTATAGTAATCTTGTTATTCGGGGTATTTACTATATCTTTTGTCTATCATTCCGTTTTAAAAGAACTAAATAAAAACAATGAAAATCTACTGATTCAAATCCGTACTAACGTGGAAACCATTCTTAGTGAAGTTAATTCCTTAAGTTTGAATTTTGAATTTTATACAAAGACCTCAGAATATACCGATTATGTGGATGCCAGCAACAGCACCCCTGAAAAGCGGATGGTGGAGCAAGAAATGCTTAATTTCATGAATACACTTGCAAATTCCAGAATGTATGTACATTCCATTTATGTTTATATTAATAATCCCAAAAACAGTTTTATTGTAAGTAATGAGGGAAAGGTAAAACCGGAACAGTTTTTGGATAAAAAATGGCTTGAGGATGTCAGGCAATTAGAACAAAAAGATAGCATGACGTGGATTAGACATAGAGAAATTTCACGCTATTCTTTTGAAAAACCAACCAGTGTAATTACAGCCTACCGAAAACTATATATTGGTCTGAAACAAGTGGGAACTGTAGCACTTAATATAAATGCTTCTTATTTGGATGAGAGATTAAGTGCTCTAAAGCTTCTACAGGGTCAGGAGATAAGTATATACTCTGAAGATGGGGAAGAAATTTATACTTTTATTTATGGCAGTGAATCCGGTGATAGCAATAGCCATAATCCTAATATCCAGTATATTACAGTTAAATCCATCGATAATGGATATTCCTATATTTCCCGGGTTCCTATGCATCAGCTTTATGATTTTTCATATCGGGTCAGCCAGATAATCGCTGTTATATTATTAATCAGTATATTTATATTGCTTTTTGCCTCCTATATAATATCCAAACGAAATTATGAGAGAGTAATGGCAATTTATCGTATTATTGAAGCAGCAGATGCTTCCCATCCCCTTCCGGAACTGCCGTCAAAAGTAAAGGACGAATATGGATATATAATCCAGAATATGATAAAAGTTTTTATTGAAAGCCGTTTCATAAAAGCACAATTAGATGAGCGAAAAAGTAAATATGAGGCGATGGAACTGTTAGCCTTACAGTCACAAATAAATCCTCATTTTTTATTTAACACCTTAGAAACAATTAATTGGGGAATTGTAAAACATCTGGGAATCACAAATCATGTCAGTGAAATGTTAGGAAATCTTTCAGATGTTCTAAAATATTCCTTGAGTAATCCCAATGAAAAAGTTGCCATAAAGGAAGAAATAGCATATGCAAGAAGCTATCTCGCAATTCAGTTAAAGCGCTATCAGGAGCAATTTGAAGTAATATGGGATATTGACGAAGGGTTAGAAAATTATTACATAATAAAACTTGTTATACAGCCCCTTGTAGAAAATTCCATATATCATGGTATTAAAGAGAGAGAAGGAAAAAGTAAATTAAAAATTACACTGCATTCCAAAGGTACTCACCTATGTCTGCAAGTAATTGATACAGGCAAAGGAATGTCAAAAGATAGATTAAAAGAAATCAATCAAAATCTGAACACTGATCAAAATGATACACCTGGTCTGCATATTGGTATAAAAAATGTATATAAACGGCTTAAATTAGTTTATGAGAATCAATGCAGTCTGACTATAAAAAGCAAAGAGGAGTGGGGGACTATAGTGACCATTATTCTGCCCTGTGACAACTCCAGTGAAATTGAGAATTTTATTCCCTTTCATAAAGGCGAAACCAATATATAATAGCTGCTGATAGGTGGTGAATTTGCACTAATGTCAAATTGGAAACCCATGCAAAAGAAAAGAGTCAAATACAGTGTGTATTTTATCCAAAGTGCAATCTCACTAATAAAAAGCTGCTATGCTACAATGAAATTGTTAAAAATCACAAAAATTTTGAAAGGGGATCTTTATGAGAAAGAAGGTATTTGCGTTATTATGTGTAGCTCTGCTTTCCGTTACTAGTTTAGCTGGTTGTGCCTCAGCCAATAAATCGGAAGGAACAACAGCAGGAACGACAGAAACAACGGAAAAAGCAAACAAACAGGATACAAAGGCCAATAGCAATATCCGTTTTATGTGGTGGGGAGGTGAAACACGACATAAAGCAACGGTAGATGCATTGGAACTTTATAAAGGAGTCAATCCGAGTGCAACAGTAAAAACGGAGTATTCCGGCTGGGATGGTTATTTTGATAAACTAACAACTCAGCTTGCAGCGGGTACAGGTCCTGACATTGTACAGTTGTCCTATACCAATGTTTCCGAATATGTAGCAAGAAAACAGCTTGTCCCATTGGACGAGTACATTGAGAAAGGCATTATAGATGTTAGTAAGCTTTCTCAGGCAACTTTAGATATGTACCGTATTGACGGTAAATTATATGCAATTCCTGCAGGTGTAAGTACTTCTTTATTATTCTACAATAAAGATTACTTTGATCAAGCAGGAGTGGAATATCCAACCGACAGCTGGACTTGGGAAGATTACATGAAAGCGGCTAAGGAACTGACAATGGATACGGATGGCGATGGTAAAATCGATGTCTGGGGTACTGCATATATGGAAGACCCTGCCGGAGCGGACTTGACATTTAAAAAATATGTGTATGAACGTGGCGGTAAATTGTGGAGTGATGATTTAAAATCAGTGGCATTTAATACTCCGGAAGGTCTTGCCGCAGTGGAATTTATTAAGAAACCTTTAGATGAAAGCATTATGCCTCCTATGGAAATAACGGCTTCCAATCCTCAAAATGTTGATGATTTCCAGACGAAAAGAGTTGCAATGATTATTCATTATTCGCCTATTACCCAAGCCTATATGAGTGCAGGACTTAATTTTGGCATCGAACGTACACCAAAGGGTTTAGAAAAAGAGGCATTTTGGATTAATCCATCTATGGTATATAGCATTACAAAAGATTCCAAGTCTCCGGAAGCTTCTGCTGAATTAATTAACTTCCTTGTTAATAATGAAGAAGCAGGTGATATTTTAGCACTTGAGCGGGGTGTGCCAAGTAATGGACTTATTCGCAGCCGTATAGTAAATTCCCTAAGTGATGCAGAAATAAAAATGTTTGAATGTATTGAAAAATCCACTTCCGAGGATATTTCAAATGAACCATTTCCTGCAGGTTATATGGAAATTCATGCTTTATTTAAACGTGAGTTTGAGAATATGATGTATGGAAAATATACTCCTCAAGAATTTCTAGATGTAGTTGAGACAGAGTGTAACAAGATTCTCCAGAAATTTTATGAGTAATAGGTAATAGATAGGACTTATTATAATTAAAATGGCAAGACGGAACAAACTTCTTCCCTTGCTGTTTTAATTATAGGTCCTGATTTATCCGAAGGAAAGGAGTTTATTGTGTTCGGAGTAAAAACAAAACAAATAAGCAACACGAAATACAATAACAAAGAAGCATATTTATTTCTTTTGCCCTGGCTTATTGGTGTAGCGGCATTCACGATTTGGCCTATGATACAATCTTTAGGATTGTCCTTTACGGACTATTCCATATATGGTAATACCAAATTTATAGGGCTTGATAATTATAAAGAAATGTTTTTTGATGACAGAATGTTTAAAACCAGCTTGGTTACCACGCTTCTCTATGTACTTATGTTTGTTCCAGTTAAAACCATAGCTGCTTTACTAGTTGCTAAACTACTAAACAAGAAAATAAGAGGTATGGCAATTTATCGTACTATTTACTATATTCCGTCAATTATCGGTGCCGGTGTGGCTATGGCAGTTACATGGAAAATCCTATTGTCAAGAGATGGTTTTGTAAATCAGCTTTTAAGCCATATGGGATTAGGGCCCTTCGATTTTCTCACAAGCCCGGATATGGCCTTAGGAACTCTTGCAATGATGGGGGCCTGGCAGTTTGGTTCCGCAATGGTGGTATTTTTGGCAGCCTTAAAACAAGTGCCAAAAGACTTATATGAAGCAGCTGATATTGATGGCGCAAATAAAGTAAGACAATTTTTCAGCATAACGCTTCCTATGATATCCTCTACTATTTTATTTAATTTGATTATGGGAATAATTAATGCATTTCAGGTATTTACTCAGGTTTCCGTTATTACTAACGGCGGCCCCGCTGATTCTACATATGTATATATGCTGCATCTTTACAGGACTGCTTTTGAATCACATAGAATGGGCTATTCCTCCGCATTAGCATGGATATTAACCTTGATTATTTTAGCGGTTACCTTGTTAATATTCGGGTCTTCTCAAAAGTGGGTGTATTATGAAAATTAGTAAAAAGGCAGGTGTATTTCGATGAATGAGAAAGGGCAAAAGATAGTAAATCATATAATTTTAATTGCAGGCAGCTTTGTAATGCTATTTCCCATGATATGGCTAATCAGCAGTGCATTTAAACCGGGTGCAGAGATTTTTGGCAGCAGCTTTAAATTAATTAGTGATAATTTTACGTTACAAAATTTTATTGATGGCTGGTTTATAAATCCTACACATAGTTTTGGTTACTTTTTAAAAAACACCTTTATTTTGGTGGGAGTGGTAATATTAGGAACTGTTATATCCAGTGCTTTGACAGCATTTGCATTTGCAAGGTTACATTTTAAAGGGAAAGGGATATTGTTTATATTTATGCTGGCAACGATGATGCTTCCCGCACAAGTAACTTTGATACCTAAATATATTATGTTCAGTAATATCGGTTGGATCAATAGTTATCTGCCTTTTATTGCACCTGCTTTTTGTGCAGTAAATGGATTCCATATATTTTTAATGGTTCAATTTATCAGAGGTATTCCAAAGGATCTGGATGAAGCAGCATATATTGATGGCTGCAGCACATTTGGAATATTTATGAAAATCATTATGCCATTATGCAAGCCGGTATTATTCTCTATAGCAATATTTACATTTATTTGGACATGGGACGATTATATTAATCAATTAATATATATAAGTTCCGTTGATAAATTCACAGTATCTTTGTTTTTAAGAAGTCTGATTGACAGTACATCCAGTGTTGCATGGGGACCTCTCCTTGCCAATACCTTAATTAGTTTGTTGCCAAGTATAATATTATTCTTTATAGCGCAGCCCTATTTTGTTGAGGGTATTGCGACTTCAGGATTAAAAGGTTAAGAAGGAGCGTGTAAAATTGATAAATAATGATGTAATAAAATTGGCGGTTATCGGTTGTGGATTCAGAGGCTTCGCATACTCGGATTATACACTTAATCATCCGGATGAAGCAGAAATAGTATGTGCATGTGATATTAATCCTCAGAGATTAGAACAGTTTGGAGACAAATATCATGTTCCCGGAGAAAGGAGATTTCTCAATGCAAAAGCAATGCTAGAGACGGTAAGTGACATTGATTTAGTAATTGTAGCAAATCTGGATGCAGGGCATTTTGAAATGGCTAAAATGGTATTAGAAATAGGGTATAATTGTTTGCTGGAGAAGCCAATGTCTCCTGATGCATGGGAATGTCTGGAGCTTGTACGTATCGCTAAGGAGAACAACTGCCAGTTACTGGTGTGCCATGTATTAAGATATACTCCTTTATTCAGCACCATAAAACAACTTCTTGAAAAAGATGAAATTGGAAGAATTATTTCCGTTCATCATGCGGAAAATGTTTCTTATACACATATTGCTCATAGTTATGTACGTGGTAATTTTAAAAATTTAAGCCCTATTATACTGGCAAAATCCTGTCATGATCTTGACATCTTAAATTGGTTAATCGGTAAGAAGTGCAAAAAGATAAGTTCTTTCGGCTCATTAACCTATTTTAAAGAGGAGAATGCTCCGGAAGGTTCTGCAAAAAGATGTATGGACTGTTCTATTGAAGAAGATTGTCCATTCTCTGCATGCAAGCAGTATTTAACAGATAATACCGGCTGGCCCACAAGTATGATAAGTGTGGACACCTCACTGGAAGCAAGAACAAAAGCCGTGAAAGAAAGTGACTACGGACGCTGTGTATACCATTGTGATAATACAGTCTGTGATCATCAGGTTGTTAACATGCTATATGAAGATGATATAACGGTTTCTTTTAATTTAAATGGTTTTAATGCTACGGAAACCCGTGAAATACGTATATTAGGAACCAAAGGTGATATTCGTGCTAATTTGGAAAAGAATTATATTACGGTAAGAAGATTTGGCGGAACTTCTGAAACAACCATCCGTCCGAAAGTATATGCAGGTGCACATAGTGGCGGGGATGCCATG
>NZ_DAMAUC010000011.1:4849-13603 GCF_032079385.1 Anaerocolumna sp. | reverse complement strand
ATATAGTGAGTATTCTACAGAAGGGGAATTGGAAGAGTGCCAGAACAAGTGCAGCTCTATCCGTTGAAAGTCACGTTATGGCATTTGCAGCAGAGGTTTCCAGAAAAGAAGGAACCATTATAGATATCGATACCTTTAAAGAGGAAATTTTGCAAAAAGGCAGATAGTCTGTGCTTGCGCCAAATTCGCGGACATTGGAAGTATGGAGGATTACCATGTATAAATTACTCATTGTTGATGATGAAGTTACCATTCGTACAAGCTTAGCAAATTATATTCCATGGGAACAGGAAGGTTTTGAAGTGGCCGGTGTCTGTGCAGATGGAAAGGAAGCCATTGATTTTTTTAATGAGCATAAAATCGATGCACTGTTAATTGATATTATGATGCCTCATGTTACCGGAATTGAGGTGGCAAAATATATATTTGATAACAAATTAAATATAAAGATAGTATTGTTAAGTGCACATGGAGAATTTGATTATGCAAGGTCAAGTATGCGTTATGGAGTAAGATACTATATTCTAAAACCAACAAAATATGAAGAACTAAAGCAGGTCTTCTCCGAAGTCCGCATAGAGCTTGATAAAGAGAATAAGGAAGACTTAGAGGAGAGTGAAGAGTACTTAGGGATTGTTGAACAGATAAAAAAATATATTGATGATAATTATGAAGAAGCAAGTTTGGAAGTTATTTCAGAAATGTTTCATCTAAACCTGCATTATATCAGCCGTCTGTTTAAGAAGAAAACAAATATGAATTTTTCTGATTACTTAACACAGGTTCGCATGGAAAAGGCCAGGCTGATGCTAAGAAATCCTGAATGCCTTATCTCTGAAATTTGTTGTCGTGTAGGTTATACAGATCCGAGAAGCTTTTCAAAAGCATTTAAAAAGCATTTTGGGCTTTCTCCACGGGAATACAGGATAAGGGTAATGGAGGGAAAGAGTAACGATTAGAGAAATTATGCCCCTTAAGCTTTGAAAGTTAGATTTGTTAAAATAAACAATCTAATTCACTTTACAATCAACATTTGAGAATTTAACTTAGTAAATTTATATCTGTTTTATAAAAAGGGAATGAACGAATCTCATGTTTTTTAAAGCAAATTAGAAACAAGGGATTTATTCTAAAAATAGTACTTTGGATTAATTAGTTAATTTATAAAGAGATTATTCATTACGTAATAAGGAGGTTTGTATGTATAAACATGTCTATACTGAAAAAATCGATCAACTACAACTACAGGTATATTCAACAAGAGAACAGATGGGAATAGCGGCAGCTTATGATGTGGCAGCTTCTATAAAAGATTTATTACAAAAAAAAGATAAAATACGTATGGTATTTGCAGCGGCACCTTCTCAAAGTGAGTTTTTAAATACATTAATCAAGATAAAAGATATTCCATGGGAAAAAGTCGAGGCCTTTCACATGGATGAATATATTGGTCTTGACTTAGAGGCACCTCAAAGATTCAGCGGCTTTTTAAGAAGATATTTATTTGATATTGTAAAGCCCGGAAAAGTACATCTAATCATGCCGGATAAGGCTGATCCTGATAAAGAATGTGAGAGATATACCAAATTATTGGAAGAACAAGGAATTGATATTGTGTGTTTAGGTATTGGAGAAAATGGACATATTGCATTCAATGATCCGCCAGTAGCAGATTTTAATGATCCTAAAAAAGTAAAGATAGTAGAACTGGATCAAATGTGCAGACAACAGCAGGTAAATGACGGTTGTTTTAGCAGTCTAGATGAAGTTCCTTCCCATGCAGTAACACTTACTATTCCGGCTCTCTTATCGGCAGAATATTTATTTAGTATGGTTCCCGGAATTAATAAAAAGGAAGCAGTACATAACACATTACGAGGGACTGTTACAACTGGTTGTCCGGCATCTATTCTTCGAACACATTCAAATTGTACTTTATATGTGGATAAAGATTCCTTCCCGATAGAGTAATTATAATAGTTTGTAAGTAGAATTAAGGGGAAAGCATATGAGAAAAATTTTAATAAATGGAAAAGTGATTACGCCTCTTCGAATAATAGAAAATGCAGGAGTTATTGTAGAAAATGGTGTTATTGAACAAATTATTGAAGGTGACTATATACAGTTTCGTGAAACAGACTTGGTTATCGATGTAAAAGGGCAATATATTTCTCCCGGATTCATTGATATTCATACCCATGGCGGGGGCGGTCACGATTTCATGGATGGCAGTGTTGAGTCAATTATAGAAGCTTCCAGGGCTCATATGAGATACGGAACTACTTCTATTGTACCTACAACACTTACCAGCAATATGGAAGATTTATTCCGCACATTGGATTATGTAAAGGAAAGTAAAAATGCAAAAGGAATTCCCAATATTTTAGGTATTCATTTGGAAGGACCCTACTTCTCTATGGAACAAAGAGGGGCTCAAGATCCTAAGCATATAATGGATCCTCAGAAAGAAGCCTATACTCAAATTATTGATTATAGTAATGATATTGTCCGTTGGACAATCGCGCCGGAATTACCGGGTGCCTTAGAAATGGGCAGAGAACTGAGCAAAAAGGGTATTATATGTTCAATCGGTCATAGCAATGCAATTTATGAAGATGTGGTCAGAGCATATGAAAATGGATTTAATTTATTGACACATTTCTATTCCGGTATGTCAATGGTAAAGAGAATCAATTCATTTCGCTATGCTGGTGTTGTAGAAAGCGGATATTTAATTGATGATATGTTTGTGGAAGTGATTGCGGATGGAATGCATTTACCAGAAAGCTTATTAAAGCTGATTTATAAAGTGAAAGGCCCGGATAAAATTTGCCTTGTAACAGATTCTATGAGAGCAGCAGGATGTCCGGAAGGTGAATATGTACTGGGTAATCAATTAACAGGACAGAAAGTTATAGTTGAAGACGGTGTGGCAAAGTTGCCGGACAGAAGGGCGTTTGCAGGCAGTGTAGCTACTGCTGACCGCTTGGTGCGTACTATGGTCAATGTAGCTCAGGTGCCTTTAACAGAGGCTGTTAAAATGATAACCCTTTCACCGGCCCGAGTGATGAGAATCGAACAGGCAAAAGGCAGTATTACTCCAGGTAAAGATGCAGATCTTATTGTGTTCGACGAAAATATTCGTGTTCAATTCACTATGATTCAGGGGGAGATAACCATGAATCAAATCGAAAAAATTAAGTTAAATATGAAATAAAATACAGGAGATAAAGATGAGAAAGGCATTTAGTTGTCCTACAAAGTATGTCCAAGGGTAAAATGAATTATTAAATTTAGACAGTTTTTGAGGGAACTCGTGTATTCCGGAAGAATCCATCCATTCCATGCCATTCCCTGTAGCAACAGAAGCAGTGGCAGCTGCAATTGCTACTGCAGGAGCACATGTTTTAGGAGCTGTTTTTACTGGAATGTCTCAATCATTAAGAAGAAAATAGATAAAAATAAACAGAGGCGGTGGTCTTAATCTTGAATTAAGACACTGCCTCTATTCTTTTGCTGTATTAAAAAATTCAGGGAAAATATGTGTATTTAGTATAAACTTAAGACTTCTTTGATAAAATATATAATTATAGCAGATTAAGTACTACATTCAGGCAGCCTGGCTGACACTTCATTCCATATGATTAACTTAATAGTATTAATGCTACTTATTACTTTACTATTTACTGCTTAGTTTGGGAAAAATTTAAATATGGCTTGCAATATAAAGTATATTGTGCTATAATTACCAAATGTAAGCATGATAAAGTAACGGAAGGGAGTGGACTTAGGTCCACTCTTTGTATTATGTCAAGAAACAATTTACACTGTGTGAAGATTCTTCACACTTTTACCTGAATATTTTTGAAAATATGCAGTATAGCAGAATGGACTATTAGAGATAGAAAGATATCTTAATAAAAATATAATTCAGCAATAAAAGTCCTTTTATAAATCAACTGCAGGAAAGAGGAAAAATGTCAAAGAAAGAAGAATACGAACAAAAAACAGAACAGCTTTTGGAACCCATAATTCAAAAATATAATTTTGAACTTGTTGATGTGGAGTATGTAAAAGAAGGCAGTAACTGGTATTTGCGGGCATTTATTGATAAAGAAGGCGGCATCACAGTGGACGATTGTGAAGCGGTCAGCAGGCAGCTTAGTGATTTATTAGACGAAAAGGATTTTATTCCGGATGCTTATATACTGGAGGTAAGTTCCCCGGGACTTGGCAGACAGCTGAAAAAGGAAAAAGACTTTGCAAGAAGCCTTGATAAGGAAGTAGAAATTAAATTATATAAAGCCATTGACAAGCAGAAAGAATATGTTGGTTTCTTAATAGATTATGATAATGAAAAATTTACAATAGAATTGGAAGATGAAAGTACCATAGATATACCGCGAAGTAATGTTGCACTAATACGTCTTGCATTTGATTTTTAAAAAACGGATGGGATATTATATAAAGGAGGATTAACAAAAAATGAATAATAGTAACAACAATAACAATAAAGAGCTAATTGAAGCTCTAAATCAAATCGAAAAGGAAAAAGACATAAGCAAAGATATTCTATTGGAAGCAATTGAGAATTCTTTAGTTGCGGCTTGTAAAAATCATTTTGGCAAAGCAGATAATATTCGTGTAAATATCAATAGAGAAAATGGTGCTGTCAATGTTTATGCAGAGCGTCAAATAGTTGAAACCGTAACAGACCCTGTTACACAGATAAGTGAAATAGAAGCAATTTTAAAATTCCCTAAGAACAGTGTGGGGGACATTGTTCATGTGGAAGTAACCCCTAGAAATTTTGGAAGAATTGCAGCTCAAAAGGCAAAGCAGGTAGTAGTACAAAAAATCAGAGAAGAAGAAAGAAAAGTACTATTTCATCAATATTACAGTAAGGAAAAAGATGTTGTTACAGGAATTGTACAACGGTATGTAGGCGATAATATAAGTATTAATTTGGGAAAAGTAGATGCTGTACTAACTGAGAACGAGCAGGTAAAAGGGGAGCATTTCAGACCTACAGATCGTATTAAATTATATGTTTTAGAAGTAAAAGATACTACAAAGGGCCCAAGAATTACCGTATCCAGAACACATCCTGAATTGGTAAAGAGATTATTCGAAGCAGAGGTTACCGAAGTAAGAGATGGAACGGTGGAAATTAAAAGCATAGCAAGAGAAGCTGGTTCCAGAACTAAGATGGCAGTAGCAACTAATAATCCGGATGTAGACCCGGTTGGAGCTTGCGTTGGTCTAAATGGCGCAAGAGTAAATGCAATTGTAAACGAATTGCGCGGTGAAAAAATAGATATTATTAACTGGAGTGATGATCCTGCTATATTAATAGAGAATGCATTAAGCCCCGCAAAAGTAATCTCTGTTTATGTGGAAGAAGGAGAAAAAAGTGCAAAAGTAATCGTTCCAGATTATCAATTATCACTGGCAATCGGAAAAGAAGGACAGAATGCAAGATTAGCTGCAAGACTGACCGGCTATAAGATTGATATTAAGAGCGAATCACAGGTTGCAAATTATGAGTATAACGAATCCTATAAGGATGAATATGAAGATACTGAATATAACGGTGAGTATGAAGATGCTGAATATTCAGACAATTATGATAAGGAATAAGCATTTTCCACCTTTTTAAAAAGCTTCATTAGAGGAAATGTTTTAAAACCTTAAAAGACAATTGTATTTTATATTGTACGGAAAATAATTAATAAGGCTCATTGAAAGGTAAGGGTGATATAAATAATGAGTGTTACAAAAAAAGTTCCCCAAAGACAATGTACCGGCTGTGGGGAAATGAAAAATAAAAAGGAAATGATAAGAGTTATAAAAACACTGGAAGATGAAATCCTTATTGATAAAACAGGTAAAAAAAATGGTAGAGGTGCATACATATGCAATTCACCTGAATGTTTTAGAAAAGCAGTGAAAAATAGGGGATTAGAACGATCTTTAAAGGTGAGTATTCCACAAGAAGTCTATGAGGAGTTAGAAAAGGAGTTGATTGGACTTGAATCATGAGCAGGAAAGTACCGGGCTCCAGCCTACTGCCACAAAAAAAGTATTATCTTATATTGGATTAGCGGCAAAAGCAGGAAAACTGGCAAGCGGTGAATTTACGACAGAAAAGGCTGTCAAAGAAGGAAAAGCTATGTTAGTTATCGTTGCTGAAGATGCATCAAATAATACAAAAAAAATGTTTACCAATATGTGTACTTACTATAAAGTGCCGATTTACTTTTTTGGTGAAAAGACAAACCTTGGCCATGCAATAGGGAAAGAATTCAGAGCATCTTTAGTTCTTCTTGATAAAGGCTTGGCTGATGCGGTAGAAAAGCAACTGAACACAATTAACCTAGACGACGGTATGGATACAGATACCAAGTCTAACCTTGGAGGTAGTAAGTATGGCGAAAATGAAAGTATATGAATTAGCAAAAGAAATAGATAAACAAAGTAGAGACATTATAAACTACTTAAAAGATAGTGGTGTTGAGATTAAGAGTCATATGAGTAACTTGGAAGATACTCAAGTGAATCTTGTTAAAAACCATTTTCTTGGGGCAGCAAGGCCAGTAAACAAACCTGCTGTCAGTCAGATGTCTTCTAATCAGCAGACTGTGCAAAGCAGCCAGAATAGACCAGCTTCTCCACAAGGAGGACAAAACAGACCAACTTCCACTCAGGGAGGGCAAAACAGACCAGCTTCCACTCAGGGAGGGCAAAATAGACCGGTTTCCTCACAGGGAGGACAAAATAGACCGGCTTCCACTCAGGGAGGACAAAATAGACAAGGGAATCAGTTTGGGCAAAACAATCAAAATAGATACAGTAACCAGACTGGACAAAGCGGGCAGAATAGATTCCATAATTCCTCCAATCAAAACGGACAAAATAGAACGCCAGGACAGAACAGGCAAGGTTCTCAATATAATCAAAATAGACAAGGGAATCAAACAGGTTCTGACAATCAATTCAGACGAAATAATCAAAATCAAAGTGCCGACAGACCAAACCAAGGAAGGCAAAACAATCAGTCCAGAAACGGTCAATATAATTCAGGCAGTTATGGACAAAGACCGGCTGGACAAAACAGGCCAATGAATCAAGGTCAATACAGACAGAATAAACCAATGGGACAGGATGGACAAAATCAACAAATGAATAGTCAGCAAGGTAGAACGAACTCATATAATAATAGTGACAGACATAGTCAAAACCCAGGACATTCTTATAATTCTAATTCTCAAGGTGGCAGACAGGGTGGATATAATCAAAACAGAACCGGTGGCAATAGCACTTACCAAAATAGAAATAATAATTCTGGTTTTAACTTTATGGATAAAGATAAAGATGATAATGTTAAGAATTATGCTAGTAAAAAGGGCAGAAACGATGCCAGAAAAACAGAGAAAAAGGTTGATGCTCCTTTAGGAATGTCCCGAAGCGATTCTGCAATTACAAGAAATAACAGAACCAATAAAAATGTTAAGAATAAGAATTACGGTCATAAAGATATTGAAGAAGGTAATATTTTAGAAACAATTAAACCTTATAAAAAGGGTCAGTTTATTAAGCCTAAGGTAGAAGAACCAAAAGAAGAAGAAATTAAAACAATTGTGATTCCTGAGGTTATTACAATTAAAGAATTAGCCGATAAGATGAAATTTCCATCTGCAGTTCTTGTAAAGAAACTATTCCTTGCCGGTAAAATGGTATCTATTAATCAAGAGATAACATTTGAAGAGGCAGAAGAAATTGCACTGGAATATGATATAATTGCGGAAGAAGAAGTAAAGGTAGATGTTATTGAAGAGCTATTAAAAGAGGACGAAGAAGATGAAGATACACTGGAAAAACGTCCGCCGGTAGTTTGCGTAATGGGACACGTAGATCATGGAAAGACCTCCCTTTTGGATGCAATCCGTAAAGCGAATGTAACTTCCCATGAGGCAGGCGGTATTACTCAGCATATTGGTGCTTACGTAGTAGAAGTAAATGGTGAAAAGGTTACCTTCCTTGATACCCCAGGACATGAAGCCTTTACATCCATGAGAATGAGAGGAGCCCAATCTACTGATATTGCAATCCTGGTAGTAGCTGCCGACGATGGTGTTATGCCACAGACAATAGAAGCAATCAGCCATGCAAAAGCAGCAGGTATTCAAATTATCGTAGCAATTAATAAAATTGATAAGCCAAGTGCCAATATTGAAAGAGTAAAACAAGAACTTACAGAATATGGATTAGTAGCAGAGGATTGGGGTGGAGATACTGTATTTGTACCTGTATCAGCTCATACTCAAGAAGGTATCCCACAGCTTCTGGAAATGATTGTATTAACAGCGGAACTTGCTGAATTAAAAGCAAATCCGAACAGAAAAGCCAGAGGTGTAGTTATTGAGGCCGAGTTAGATAAAGGCCGAGGATCGGTAGCTACTATCTTAGTGCAAAAAGGAACTTTATATGTAGGTGATTCCATTGTTATTGGTTCTTCATATGGTAAAGTAAGAGCAATGATGGATGATAAAGGAAGACGTGTTAAGGAAGCCACTCCATCTACCCCTGTAGAAATCCTTGGCTTAAATGAAGTACCGGAAGCCGGTGAAATCTTTATGGCTACCGAAACAGAAAAAGAAGCCCGTTCTATTGCAGAAACTTATATTTCTCAGGGAAGAGAAAAACTTCTGGCAGATACAAAAGCAAAATTATCTTTAGATGGCTTATTCTCAC
>NZ_DAMAUC010000011.1:0-4839 GCF_032079385.1 Anaerocolumna sp. | reverse complement strand
CACAGATTAAAGCCGGTGAAATCAAAGAATTAAATATTATAGTCAAGGCAGACGTACAAGGTTCTGTAGAAGCCGTAAAACAAAGCTTAGAGAAATTAAGCAATGAAGAAGTGGCTGTTCGCATTATTCACGGTGGTGTTGGTGCCATTAACGAATCTGACGTAATCCTTGCAAGTGCATCCAATGCAATTGTAATCGGATTTAATGTTCGTCCGGATAATGCAGCTAAAGAAACAGCAGACAGAGAAAAAGTTGACGTACGATTATACCGTGTTATTTATAATGCAATTGAAGATGTGGAAGCTGCCATGAAGGGTATGCTGGATCCAATATTCCAGGAAAAAGTAATTGGTCATGCAGATGTAAGACAGACATTTAAAGCTTCCGGATTAGGAACAATTGCAGGTTCTTATGTAACAGACGGTAAGATTGTCAGAGGCTGTTCTGCAAGAATTATACGTGACGGCATTGTAATATTTGATGGTGCTCTGGCTTCTCTTAAGAGATTTAAAGATGATGTAAAAGAAGTTGCATCCGGATACGAATGTGGTCTTGTATTCGAGAAGTTTAATGATGTAAAGGAAGAAGATACGGTTGAACTATATATTATGGAAGAAATTCCAAGATAGTTATCTATATTTTCCTGTATTTGATTTATAAATGAATTTGTCAAAAATAAAATGAATTCGTCAAAAATAAAATGGATTTGTCATTCTGAGCGCAAAATTTAGTACAGCTGAATTCTGTGCTCTTAGAATCTAATCCTTTCAGTAATAAACTGGTGTGAAAGAAAATATAAAAGAAAGGTAACCACATATTTTATTCTTTCACATTTTATGTGGTGGTATCACAAGTTTTGTGATACGCTATGGGTGTAAATATGAGAAAGAATAGTATCAAAAACACTAGGATTAATGGCGAAGTTCAACGAGAACTAAGTATGTTAATCAGCAGAGGAGAAATAAAAGATCCCAGAATCAATCCTATGACCTCTGTAGTGGCTGTGGAAGTTGCACCTGATTTAAAACATGCTAAAGTATATATTAGTGTCCTTGGTGATGAGGAATCAAGAAAAGCTACTTTAGCCGGATTAAGAAGTGCAGCACCGTTTATCAGAGGTCAATTGGCAAGAAGCATTAACCTGCGGAATACACCTGAATTAACATTTATTATGGATCAGTCCATTGAATATGGTGTAAATATGTCAAAATTAATAGACGAAGTAAATCATGTTTCTGCTGACAAGGCGGAAGAAGGAAATAATGAGGAAGATTTACAAAATGGTGCGGATGAATAATAGAATGACGCAGATTAATAAGTAGAAGACACAGATGAAAAACGGGAAATAAGAAAGCATCTATAGGATGGTTCATGTTGAGGTGAGAAGTAGTGAAACAATAACTGCAAGGCAGCTTATCTAACTGAATTTTATCGGTTATAAAAGGCGTCAGAATACCGGAATAGAGGATAAGATGAAAAAAATATTAGAAGAATTAAAAGATGCTAGAACAATTGGTATAGTAGGCCATATAAGACCGGATGGGGATTGTATTGGCTCTTGTATGGCTCTTTCCCTTTATTTAAAACACAATCTCCCTAAGGATAGAACTATTGATGTATATTTAGAACCAATTCCAAGTAAATTTCTACTTTGGGAAGAAGCTGCATTCGTAAAGCAGACCAATGATAATCATATAATATACGATTATTTTATTGCTCTTGATGCTGGAAGCAAAGATCGATTGGGATTTGCAGAATCATATTTTAATGAAGCAAAAATTAAAGTTAATATTGACCATCATATCAGTAACACCGGTTTTGGAGATATTAATTTAATTATAGATAAGGCTAGTTCTACCAGTGAAGTTTTATTTGACTTATTTGATGAGAATAAAATTGATACGGAAGTTGCAAAAGCCCTTTATTTAGGATTGATTCATGATACCGGCGTATTTAAACATTCCAATACGACGGAAAAAACCATGAATATAGCAGGTAAATTAATAGCAAAAGGTATTTCCTTTTCTAAAATGATAGATGAGACTTTTTATCAGAAAAGCTATATACAAAACCGGATATTAGGAAGAACTCTGATAGAGAGTATACTGGTTTTAGACGGTAAATGTATTGTATCTTCTTTAAGCAAAGATATCCTTTCTCTTTACGAAGCGGCACCGGCAGATCTGGACGGAATTATTGATCAGCTTAGAATTACAAAAGGTGTGGAAGTGGCAGTTCTTTTGTATGAAACAAGAGATCAGGAATTTAAAGTCAGTTTGAGAGCAAATGGAGATGTTAATGTAAGTAAAATAGCAGTCTTATTTGGAGGCGGAGGGCATGTAAAAGCTGCCGGCTGCACCATGAAAGGGTCTGCTTCTGATATAATTAATCAGCTAACAAATTTAATAAATGAACAATTAGAAATTAATAAATAGAAATTAGTAAATAGAAATTAATAAATAGAAATTATCAAATAGAAATTAATAAATAGGAATTGTTAAATAGCCAAGCTTTTTAGTATGAATATATAATATAAGATATGTAAAGTCACAGCTTGATACTTAATGTAAATTTTTTTTAATTCTTTAAAGCAAAGAAAGATGAAGGGCCTAAAAACTTTATAAAATACAGCAGCTTGGAAAAGGAGTTAAAAAATTGATTCATGGAATTATTAATGTATATAAAGAAAAAGGTTATACCTCTCATGATGTAGTGGCAAAATTGAGAGGTATATTAAAGCAGAAAAAGATTGGACATACCGGTACCCTGGATCCGGATGCAGAAGGTGTTCTGCCTGTTTGCTTAGGAAATGGTACGAAATTATCTGACATGCTAACTGATAAGAATAAAACTTATGAGGCAGTACTTTTACTGGGTCAAACTACAGATACACAGGATGTAACCGGAAAAGTCCTTACTACCTGTGAAGTAAAAGCTGACAAAAAACAGATAGAAGAAGCTATATTAAGTTTTGAAGGTGAGTATGATCAACTGCCGCCTATGTATTCCGCACTCAAAGTCAGCGGTAAAAAGCTATATGAACTGGCTAGAGAAGGAAAAGAAGTGGAAAGAAAAACAAGAAAAGTATGGATACATAATATCCATATACTGGAGTTCGATGAAGAAAATCATGAAGTAAAAATAAGAGTGGAATGTTCCAAGGGAACCTACATTAGAACTTTATGCCATGATATAGGGGCAAAACTTCAGTGTGGCGGTTGTATGAAAAGTTTATTGAGAACGAAAGTCGGACAATTTTCCATTGTAGATAGTTTAAAGTTATCGGAAATCAGCGAGAAGGTATCAGAAGATAAAATACTGGATTCTTGTATTCCTGTAGATGACATGTTTCCCGACTATCCTAAAGTAACGGTTAAGGAAGAATATTGTAAATACATTTATAATGGAAATAGTTTTTATACAAAACATATATCAGAAACGCAAAATATAAGTGACCAAGCCCCAATTAGGGTTTACGATTGGCATAATCATTTCGTTGGAATTTATGAATTTAATCAAAAAGATCAGATATTTAAACCTATAAAAATGTTTTTATAAGCTACAATCAGAAAACATAGCTGAAAGACAACTTGGCAGCCTATTAATATAGTATCTGACTTGCAAGCAACCCAGAAATGCAAAAAGAGGTTAGCAACCCCAAAATGCAGAAAAAGGTTAGTTTGAAAAATCAAAATTGTTTCACAAAGTGAACCGTGAAACAATTCACTTTGCAATTTGTATTACCACAAATTCGCAGAGTGGCGGCAGAATGGAGATAAGTATGAAATACATTGCAGGTGAAACAGAGTTTAAAATTACAAACAGTGCGGTATCTTTAGGTAAATTTGACGGAATACATCTTGGTCATCAACTTTTGCTAAATAAAGTGCTGGAATTAAAAAAACAAGGATTACAAGCTGTTATGTTTACCTTTTTATATAATCCTAGAAATCTTTTTTCTGATAAAGAGATTGAATTAATCTATACAGAGGAAGAAAAGAAGTATATTCTAGAACAAAATGGATTTGATGTATTGGTTTCTTATCCTTTTACAAAGGAAACGGCCTCCATGGAACCGGTAGATTTTATAAAAGAAGTTTTACTTGAAAGATTAGATGCCAAAGTCATTGTTGTGGGTGCTGATTATTGTTTTGGACATAATCGGCGAGGTAATGTTGACTTATTAAGAGAAAAATCCCAAGAATATGGTTATGAACTTATTGTATTTGATAAAATGAAAATCGAAGATCAGGTTATCAGCAGCTCCTATATCCGAAGTAAAATAGCAGAAGGTGATATGGAACTGGTAACTAAGCTTTTAGGGAGACCATTTTCCATCATAGGAGAAGTAAAACACGGCAGAAAAATCGGACGAACCATAGGATTTCCTACCGTCAATTTAATTCCTCCTTCTTCTAAATTATTACCCCCTGACGGAGTATACGCTTCCATGACGAGCATCAACGGCATCAAATATCCGGGTTTAACCAATATAGGCTTTAACCCCACAGTAGGAACAACACCTGAGAAACGTGTGGAAACCTACATATTTGATTTTGAATCAGACTTATATGGTGCCACCATTGAAGTCTCACTCTACGCATTCGAAAGACCTGAAATGTCCTTCCAATCAGTCGAAGCCTTAAAAATTCAAATGTCCCAAGATATAATTTATGGACGTAAATACTTTTCAAAATAAAAATTTGTTGCAGCAGGACGCTTTGCCTGGGGATATGTAGAACTCAAAAAGTGTTGATTGGGTTTTCGTAATGACTTAATTTATTTTTAGTAAGGATAACATGGTGTATAGGGTAAATTTTGCTACCTTTCCCTCGTGCG